>NZ_JARPLU010000041.1:0-32964 GCF_032349615.1 Limnospira sp. PMC 1279.21
TCCTCTCCGTGATCAATCACGGAGCTTCCAACCCTCCCAGGAGTTTTACGTGAGCGCATATCATTGAGTTTTACCCCCTTGGCTGTTCCTAAATTTATGTAAAGGGATTGCACTTTTTACACCGTGTTATACGGCGAGTTTTAATCGTTGAATTGCTCCGATTGCCCATAAAGTGAGAGTTTCAGCCAAAGCACAACCCCCGGTGTAGCGATACTAGCCATTACTGAATGCTATTTTTCAACCGTAGACTTGGTTTGGCCACCTGTGCAGATTGGTGATCAAGTTGGCAATCCCTTGGTTTTAGCAACTTATGATCAACCGTTTCCAGAACTTTGGAAAAATCATGACCTCATTATGAGGTTTAAAACCATGGATAATCAAACCAAATTTTCACACCAAGATAGTGATTCTGGGTCTGACTCCCAGAATCCCACACCGTTGGCATCTGATTCTAATGGTACACCAACCGAAGGATATGTGTTGAGGCTGTTTGTTTCTGGTCACAGTTTAGCCACAGAAAATACCCTGGAAACTTTGCATCAACTACTTGAGCGATCGCTCAATCACCCTTATACTTTAAAGGTGATTGATGTACTCAAACACCCGGAACAAGCAGAAGCTAGTCATATTTCGGCTACTCCTACTTTGATGAAGGTCTGGCCGCAACCTAAGCGCCGGATTGTCGGAGAACTCAATGATGTGGATACTATTCTAGAACTTTTGGGTGTGCTGGAGGATTAATAATTTTGACGGGTAAGTTAAGATTATCCCAAAACCATTTCAATCTCCTAGAAACCTGTCCCCGGAAATTTCAGGAGACCTATTTAGATGGGTTGGTCTCTCCGAGAACCTGGGAACAAGAAGAACATCTGGGTTGGGGAAGTCGTTTTCACCTGTTGATGCAGCAGGGAGAATTGGGTTTGCCAATTCAAGGTTTTATGGCTGAGGATCAGGAGTTACAAACTTGTTTATTAGCCTTGGTTAAAGAGGCTCCCGAGGTTTTTCAGCCTCAGTATAACTATGTATCGGGAGAATTTCGGGAGGCTGAACATTATCGCACCTGGGGTTTTGGGGATTATGTTTTAGTGGCGATTTATGATTTATTAATTGCTCATGAAAATCAAGCTCAAATTATTGATTGGAAAACTAATCAACGCTTAATTAATCGGCAGAAATTGGCGAATAATTGGCAAACGCGGCTTTATCTTTATTTGTTAGTAGAAAGCAGTGACTATAGCCCAGAACAGGTATCTATGACTTACTGGTTTGTGCGTTTAAGAGGGGATGAAGTACCCCAGAAAATTACTTTTGTTTATGACTCACAGCAGCATGAAAAAAACCACCGCGATTTAACTAAATTGTGCGATCGCCTCAGTCATTATCTGCATCAATACCAACGGGGGGAGGCATTCCCCCAGGTGGCATCTTGAGGACTCGACAAGGGAGGCGATCGCCTTTCTAGGCTTTCTAGGCTTTAATTTTCCAAAGCCACCGCACCGCCAACAACTTCCAGGATCTGCTGGGTAATTGACGCTTGGCGAGCCTTGTTGTAAGACAGGGTAAGGGTTTTCACCAAATCACTAGCGTTATCGCTGGCGTTGCTCATAGCAGTCATCCGAGCCGCCAATTCACTAGCGGTAGACTCCTGCCATGCTCGTAGCAATTGGTTAGTCAAAAACAGAGGCAACAAGGCATTAAGGATATCAACCGGATCTTGCTCAAAAATCATATCCTGAGCGAGGGCTTCCGGCTCAACACTCACCTTTTCTCTAGTTACATCAAACTTACCACCTTTGCTAGTGAGGCGGAACACCTCATCATCCTGAGCCTCTAAGCCTTGCAGGTCTAGGGGTAGCAGAGTTTGGGTAACAGGTCGTGAACTAATCAGAGAGACAAATTTCGTGTAAATCAACTCAACGCGATCCACTGCTCCCGACTCAAACCAGGCGAGGATTTCATCAGCCGCACTGGATACCTTTTGTAGATCTGGGGTTTTCTCTGGGTTATCGCGACATTGAGAGATCGGAGCATCCCGACGGGTAAAATGTTGAATAGCTTTGCGACCCACCAGAAGATAGCTATATTCCAGCCCTTCGGCTTTCAATTCGGCCGCCCGTGCTTCTGCCCGTTTAATAATATTACTATTGTAGGCTCCACACAGACCCCGGTTTCCTGCCAGCACCACCAGTCCCACCTTTTTCACCTCCCGCTGTTGCAGCAGAGGACATTCTACATCCTCAAATTGAAGGCGACCTTGGAGACCATAGAGAACCCCTGCTAGACGGTCAGCAAAGGGACGGGTAGCTAACACTTGTTCCTGAGCGCGACGCACCTTAGCGGAAGCAACTAGGCGCATGGCTTCGGTAATTTTTTTGGTATTTTTGACTGACTGAATGCGATCGCGAATCGCTTTTAAGTTTGACATAGTTTTATGATCAGTAATTGTTATCCACAGACTTAGTAGGACTCTGGGAGTTAATCCGGGTTCAAGCAAGAGTTATCTAGTCAATAACAGACTTATATTGAGGAAGGGGGTCAGTTCCCCCTCAGCCCTCAATTGTTGCCTTTCCCGGTTTTAACTAATTGGTGCGCCGCAGCATAAAGCGTTTCGTTTCCACCAATGGCTGATCCCGTGCGTGTGCTACGCGGAAACTAAGAAAGTCTGCTTAAACTCAGAAATTGCCTCTTTCAGCATAGCCTCAGCTTCTTCGGTGAGGACTTTTTGGCTTTGAACAATCTCACCATATTTGGGCTTGCTATTTTTCAGATAATCCCGCAGACCTGTAGTAAAGGCTACAACTTTATCTTCGGGAACATCATCAAGATAGCCATTAATACCAGAGTAAATCACAGCTACTTGTTCAAACAGTTGTAGGGGGGAATTTTGAGGCTGTTTGAGTAATTCTTGCAGACGTTTACCCCGTTCCAACTGGTTACGAGTGGCTTGGTCTAGGTCAGAAGCAAACTGAGAGAAGGCTGCCAATTCGGCAAACTGAGCTAATTCTAGTTTAACCTTTCCAGCCACTTTCTTCATTGCCTTAGTTTGGGCAGCAGAACCCACACGGGAAACGGAGATACCAGCATTCACCGCCGGACGCAGACCGGAGTTAAACAGGTCAGCGGACAGGAAGATCTGACCATCAGTAATAGAAATTACGTTAGTGGGGATGTAAGCGGAAACGTCACCAGCTTGGGTTTCGATGATTGGTAGGGCTGTCATGCTACCGCCGCCGAGTTCATCATTTAATTTAGCGGCGCGTTCTAACAAACGAGAGTGCAGGTAGAATACATCTCCGGGGTAGGCTTCACGACCGGGGGGACGACGCAGCAACAGGGACATTTGACGGTAGGCTTGGGCCTGTTTGGAAAGGTCATCGTAAATAACCAGGGTGGCTTTACCTTGATACATGAAGTATTCCGCCATGGCTGCTCCGGTGTAGGGAGCTAGGTATTGCAGGGTAGCGGGGTCACTAGCGTTAGCTGCGACAACAATGGTATAGGGGAGAGCGCCTTTTTCTTCTAGGGTGCTGACCACTTGAGCGACGGTTGAGGCTTTTTGACCGATCGCCACATAAACACAGATTACATCTTCTTCTTTCTGGTTAATGATGGTATCAATAGCGATCGCTGTTTTACCAGTTTGACGGTCACCGATGATCAATTCCCGTTGACCCCGACCAATAGGAATCATGGAGTCAATAGCGGTAATCCCTGTTTGCATAGGTTCACAAACAGAGCGGCGCTCAATAATACCCGGTGCGGGGGATTCTAGCAGACGGGTATCGGAGGCTTGAATATCTCCCTTACCATCGATAGGACGACCCAGGGAATCAATCACCCGTCCCAGCATAGCTTCTCCCACGGGGACTTGGGCAATTCTTCCGGTAGCGGTCACAGCGGAACCTTCTTGAATTTCCAGGCCTTCGCCCATGAGTACCGCACCCACGTTATCCTCTTCCAGGTTAAGGGCGATACCAACTGTTCCATCGGTAAATTCTAGCAGTTCTCCGGCCATGGCTTTATCTAGGCCATAAATCCGGGCAATACCGTCACCAACTTGCAGTACTGTACCCACGTTAGAAACTTTAACGTCTTGGCCGTACTGTTCGATTTGGTCTTTGATAATATTGGCAATTTCGTCAGGTCTGATGGATACCATAGTTAGTGTTTGTGATCCGTTGCTAAAGGTTAAACTAAGATAAATGGCTAAGTTGTCGGCGAATTATTAACCGACAGTTAGGCTCATACCAATGCGGCGCAGTTGTCCTCGGATGCTGGCATCAAACAATTGGGAACCCGCTTTAATGATGACACCACCGAGGATCTCGCGATCGATTTTCAGATCCAGCTCTACATTTTGCGCCCCAGTTCTAGCCTTGATCTGTTCAACAACCATGTGTTTTTGGCCGTCGTTTAGCTCTACCGCCGAGGTAACTTCTGCCAAAACTGTTTGATTAAGTTTCCGCAACAAAGCCAAGTATTCTTGGGCTATTTCTGCTAGAAATAGGATGCGACCGCGATCTACTAGGAGCATTAAGAAGTTCCGCAAGTAGGGGTGTACTTCCTCTCCTAACATTCGTGTAATCACGGCTTTTTTATCTTCTCCTTTCACCACCGGACTGCCTAAAAAATCCTGTAGTTCGGGGGAATTTTTGAGCAAATCAATAAGCGATCGCATTTGATTGCCAAAATCTTCCGTGACATTATTTGACTTAGCCACAGACATCAAAGCCGTGGCGTAGGGTTCTACTAATTGACCAACAATTGAACTCATGAACCTCCTCCAAGTAAAGCCAAGGAGCGATCTACCAGTTGTTGCTGGGAATTTTCATCTAGGCGTTCTCTAATTTGCCCTTCGGCGCGTTCCAACGCTTGAGACACAGCCAAAGCCCGCAACTGAGCGATCGCCCTACTTCTTTCCGCTTCCAAATCCTGATTAGCCGTCAGCTTCATCTGTTCAACATCTGCCTTAGCACGAGCTGCAATTTGCTCTCTAATCACTTCGGCACGTTCCACAGCAGAGGCTTTAATTCTTTCAGCTTCCGCCTTAGCTTGAGCCAAATTTTCTTGTTGTTCAGCCAGAGCTTTTTCAGCTTCTTTCAAACGTTGATCGGCTTCTTGAATTGCTTGCTCAATTTGAGCGCGTCTTTCACTCAAAATTTTATTGAGAAAGCCCCGCCCATAGTAAACTAGCAAACCAATAATAATGCCTAAGTTTATCAGGTTAGTTTCAAACAGATTAAAATTCAGTCCAAAACCACCCTCATGACTGGCTTCTGTCGCCAGTAATACAAGATTCACCATCTTCCTCTTCTCATAATTTCATGTGATTGCCCTTTCCTCAACCGCCGACTGGCTTAATTAGGGATGGTATGTAGGCTTAACTTTTCCCCCATTTCTAGGGGATTGAAAATAATTGGTGAGAGGACAGCTACCCAATCATTCCAGCTCCTAAAAGTTTATCAAGAATCTGGCGACTAATAGAGTCTACCTGTTGTTCCAAACCTTTTCGAGCCTCGATTTTATTTTGTTCAATTTCTTGATAAGCTGCTTCTCTAATTTTCTGAGCTTCTTGTTGAGCCGCTGCCATTTCCCTAGCCGCAATTTTTTGAGCTTCAGCCTGAGCATTAATAATTAGTTGTTGAGACTCTTTACGAGTTTCTGCCAACTCCAGCTCATACTGTTTAGCCAAACTTTCTGCCTTGCTCAAACGTTCTTTAGCACTCAGCTTATTTTGGCGAATGTAGTCAGCCCTAGAATCAATGGCATTTCCCAAGGGCTTGTAAAAAATTTGGTTTAAGATAGCTGCCAGAATTAGAAATTGTACAGCCATCAATGGCAGTGTAGCATCAAAATCAAACAGACTACTCTCCGTAGCTGCCTCTTCTACGGCCAGCAGAATTGTCGAGTGTATCATTTTTTTGAAGGGTGTTAACCAATGGGCTTGCGAACTTTCTTTTTTTTTTCAGACCACCATAAATGGGTAGATTTCAGATTTGAGACTAGATAAATCCGCCCAAATCCGAAATCTAAGAAATCTGAAAATATCTATACGAAGGGGTTGGCAAACAGCAACACCAGAGCCACTACCAGACCGTAAATAGTCAGTGCTTCCATGAAAGCCAAGCTCAACAGCAGAGTTCCACGAATTTTACCTTCAGCTTCAGGCTGACGCGCAATCCCTTCCACCGCTTGACCAGCAGCTTGACCTTGACCCAGACCAGGTCCAATAGAGCCTATACCTACTGCGAGAGCAGCAGCGATTACGGAGGCGGCAGTAGTTAAATTAGATTCCATAGTTGGTTTTGACCTCAATAAAAAAAGTTGACAAGTGAAATTAAGGGTTGGATTTTTAGCCCCCAAACAATCTTATCAGTTTGTTGGCATTTTAACTGAACAAATTGCTCAAACCGAATCAAACTACTCGTGATGTTCTTCGCCGTGTCCTTCCATGGCTTCCGCGATGTAGTTAGCGGCTAGAGTCGCAAAAATCAGGGCTTGAATTGAACCGAGAAATAGACCCAAAACCATCATCGGGATTGGCACAAATAGCGGCACCAACAGCACCAGAACACCGACTACCAACTCATCGGCCACGACGTTCCCAAATAAACGGAAACTGAGGGACAGAGGTTTAGTAAAGTCTTCCAGAATGTTGATCGGTAATAAGATGGGTGTCGGCTGAATATATTTCAGCAGATATCCCAAACCTCTACGGCTAAACCCTGCATAAAAGTAAGCCAGGGATGTTAGCAGTGCTAAGGCTACCGTGGTATTAATGTCATTAGTTGGGGCTGCCAATTCACTGTTAGGGATTTCAAATACCCTCCAGGGAACTAATGCACCAGACCAGTTAGACACAAGGATGAACAAGAATAATGTACCAACAAAAGGTACCCACGGACGATATTCTTTTTCCCCTATCTGATTTTTCACCAGATCGCGAATAAATTCTAGGGCATACTCCATAAAGTTCTGTATACCGCTGGGGATTGTCTGAATATTTCGCGTTGCCGAAATTGATAGTAGCAGGAGTACGCCAATCACGAACCAGGAGGTCATAAATACCTGTCCATGGATTCGCAGATTACCGATATTCCAGTAAAAGTGTTTGCCAACTTCCAATTCCGCAAAGGGAAGTGAACCAAAGGCGTTTACAACATCAAACATTTGCATTTAGGAGAGTTCCCCTATAGGTCAAGGAGTGGAGAATAATTACAACAGTATTTTTACGTCATGGGTTGGGCCTAACCAATAGGCGTAACGTATAGACTAGCAGGGCGGCTTTATAGGTGAGAAACCCCAGAAAAATCGGTAAGATTTTGAGTTGATTCAATTGAGTAGCCACAATTATCAGGGCTGCGAACACAGCTAAACGATTTTTGCTTGGGGATAATTTTTGTGTCCCAATTCGTTCCACGTCTTTCCCCAGCATTCTCAAGTAGACGACACTCAACAGGGCTCCCAAGAGGTAATTTAGGGCAATGGTCCAGGGATAGAACCAATAAACCACCAGGAAGATTACCACTGCCAGCACAATAGTAGTGAGCAACAACTCCCGTTGAAGCTGATAATACTCTCCCATAGAGGAGTCTGGCTCCTGAACGGGAGACCCCATCTCTACAGTATCCCCGGCATCAGACATAAGTTACAGCGATATGATCGGCACGTTTACCCACGGCGTGAACTCCACGAAGCTCTCTAGTGAAGCTTTGTAAGCCAACACAAATAATATCACGGAACGGAAACAATACTTAAAATAAAATTAATTGTTCCCTGAGTACAGAAATTTACAGAGATTGGCTAATTTTTTGTTGAAGTAGGGAAACTACTTGTTCTATGGGGACTTCGGAGGATTCATGGTCAGCTCGTTGCACTAACTCAACTTTACCGGATTTGATGGCTCTCCCTGTGACTATGCGATAGGGAATCCCCACTAGGTCAGCATCTTTGAATTTGACGCCGGCTCTTTCGTTGCGGTCATCTAGTAGGGTTTCGACTCCAGCTTGGTTAAGTTGGCTGTAGAGTTGTTGAGCGATCGCCATTTGTTGATTATCGCTGACATTAGGAACTGTAATGATGACGTGATAGGGAGCGATCGCCACTGGCCAGATTATACCGTCTTTGTCATATGACTGTTCTACCGCCGCCTGAGCCAAACGAGACACTCCCACCCCATAGCATCCCATAACCAGGGGTAAATCCTCACCTGTTTCGCTGGTATAGGTAGCTCCCATAGCTTGAGAGTATTTTGTACCGAGTTGGAAGATATGACCTACTTCTATTCCCCTGGCGCTTTCCAAGGTTTGGCTTGGGTCATGGATACTGCGATCGCCTTTTTGAGCCTTCCGCAAATCAGCGACCAAATCGGGGAGTTTAAATTCCTGTCCCCAATTAGCACCAACGACGTGATAACCGGACTGATTAGAACCTGTGACAAAGTTCTGCAATTCAACGGCTGTGTTATCAACCAATCGCAGGAATTTCGGGGCTATTTGCTTATTATCGCTGATAATGTAGTCATCTTCGAGTGAGGGGGCGATATATCCCAAGGGCAAAGGTTTACTCGCCCATTTTGCTTGTGTCTCTGGGTCGGGAACTGTGAGGGATAATAAGGCTTTCCCCCCATAGCGACTAGCAGCATTAGTGAGTTGATTGTGCAACTTCACCTCATTGACATCTTGATCACCGCGAATACTAACCAGGACTAAAACGGTGATTCCGTTATCATAGACTGCCTGATATAGCACATTTTTGACAACTTGGGTGGGGGAACATTTGAGAAACTCACAGAGGGTGGCGATCGTAGGGGTATTAGGGGTTTCGAGTTTTTGGTAGGTAGTAAAACCGGAGGCTACCGCATCAGGGGGTAAAGATACAGCCTTTTCGACATTAGCCGCATATTTTCCGTCAGGGGTGTATAGTACCTCATCTTCCCCAGCATCAGCTAAAACCATAAACTCCTGGGAACCAGACCCACCAATAGCGCCAGAATCAGCTTCTACTGCACAGAAATCTAACCCACAGCGTCGCAAGATATTACGATAGGCGCGATCCATATCTTGATAGGTTTGTTTCAGGCTATCTTCGCTGGTGTGGAATGAGTAGCCATCTTTCATAATAAATTCACGGCCACGCATTAAGCCAAATCGCGGGCGGATCTCGTCTCTAAATTTAGTTTGGATCTGATATAAATGTAGGGGCAGTTGTTGGTACGAGCGGATCATGTCCCTGGCTACGGCGGTAATTACCTCTTCGTGGGTGGGTCCGAGAGCCAGAGAGCGATCGCGTCTATCTTTCAGGGAAAACATGATACCTTCTGCTTTCGTGTAGGTATCCCAGCGCCCTGACTCTTTCCATAGTTCGGAGGGTTGAACCTGGGGAAGTAGACATTCCTGCGCCCCGGTAGCGTTCATTTCTTCTCTCACAATTTGGGAGACTTTCTGTAGCACCCGCCACATTAGGGGTAAATAGGCGTAAACTCCGCTACCGATACGACGGATATAGCCAGCGCGGAGGAGGAGTTTATGGCTAGGGATTTCTGCCTCTGTCGGGTCTTCCCGCAGGGTGACAAAGAGCATTTGGGAAAGTCGCATCGGTTTGGTTTCCAGAGATATTACGCAACTTTCCATTATAGCAGATATATTTATCCCCTGTCAAGCATATTATGAGTAATTCCCCAGGGAGATTAGGTGGGGGTAGTGATTTTACCAGGTTACCAGATTTTCCCATCTTTC
Organism: Limnospira sp. PMC 1279.21; assembly: GCF_032349615.1. Classification (NCBI taxonomy): domain Bacteria; kingdom Bacillati; phylum Cyanobacteriota; class Cyanophyceae; order Oscillatoriales; family Sirenicapillariaceae; genus Limnospira; species Limnospira sp. PMC 1279.21. The sequence continues at coordinate 9,738 of NZ_JARPLU010000041.1, forward strand.
GATAGTTTTAGGTCCAATACCAGAAACACGGGTAACATCATCTAAACTGGTAAAAGGCTGCTGACTGCGTGCTTCTATAATTCGCTGCGCCAAACCGGGACCGATACCGGGAAGGCTTTCTAATTCCGGCTGAGATGCGGTATTGATGTTAATAATTTCTCCTGATGGATGAAAGGGTGTTTCAATGACACCGCCACAATTTTGTTTTTCCCGTTCAATTCTACTTAAAAGCCAACCAGGAACGCCCAAACTTGAATTTTGATATAAGCGCTCAAATTCCCGTTGAAAATGAGCGTTAACGGTGGGATTATTAACGACTAATAAGGTCTCATCATTGGAGTGATTAGCGGCTCGACTCCAGTTATGGGAACCGGTAATCACGATTTGATCATCAATGACGGCAAATTTATGATGAAGGCGATCGCCTTCAGCCAAATTCGGAACTCCGACGGTAGAAATAGGTTGTGACCAAGGGTTATTTCCGGGTTGATATCGACAATTATTAGGCAAAGCAATCCCCATCATATCCAGGGCTTCGCTATAGTAGCGGTAAGCAAACCCAACCTCAATTAATCCCCGGATTTCCACTCCCCTTTGATGAACTGTTTTTAAGGTATCGGACAATTCCTGAGCCGAGAACACAAATAAAGCAAAATTTATGTCATTTCTAGCTCGTTGTAAGGTTTGAGCAATCAAGCCATTAACGCTATTTTCCCAAGGTCTAGTAGCCGAAATAGGGGCAAACTGAACGGTAACAGTTCCTTGACCGACGGAGACTTGTTTAACTCCCCGATGTGGTTTATTAATCCCAAACAGACTATCATTTTCTCCTCCGGGTCCATCTCCCCACATAATTTCAAATTCCCGGGTAAAAATAGCGGCTAACTCCCGGCTATTGATAGACAGCAAATTATTAGGATTACCCCGGCTTTCGGCGGAGTAAAAATCTCCGTGAATATCACTGGTAGTAAAATTCGCAGAGGTGACAATAACTGTATTTTGGTCAACTATGACAAACTTATGGTGCATCAAACCGCTACCCTTCGACCCATCCTCGGTATCATCGATTAAGGGAACATTAGCATTAGCCAGCATAACCAGAGCATCTCTTTGGTTAATTTCTTCAGGTTCGAGGCGACCATTTTGGTTTAAATCCGCCAAGTGCATAAATTCTTGATAACGACCTTTTTCTCTATCGGAAAAGGCGGCAATTTCGGCGGGGGTAAAATCACTAAAGGGGCGACTATATTCATTTTCAATAATGACGCGCACCCGGACTCCTTTTTGATGTTGATTAACTAAGGCTTGAGCGATTTTGGGTAAACGTAATTCCTGAATGGCGACATCTACACTTTGGGAAGCACTGTTAATAGCATCGACTATAATTTGTTCAAGGTTATCACCGAGTCTAGTTTTGGGGCGATAGGGTTCGGTATAGACGGAAGCCTGGGAATGATTAAAATAAACCCGAATCTGTGGATCTTGAGGTAAGGGGTCAACTAAGGGTTGAACAGAAGCATTATGATTAGACCTGATGCTATGGGAATTGCAAGCACAGGAGTTGAGTATAAATACCAGACTAGCGCCCAGCCCAAATAAGCGGGTGACAGGAAGCAAACGCACCATTGATAGTTAATTGTATAGGTAATTGAGAGTTACCGAATTTTTTAGCACTTTTGTTGTGGTTGTTGGGGGAAAATTAAATTAGCTTAACAACTTGAGACTCGGAAAGTCGCTCTGGTACAATAGTCCAGGGGCTAGGGTTAGTTGCAACCCTCATACTATGCTATGCCAAAGAGAAAAAAGACCTTTCCTTGTGGCCATAAAGGTTATGGCCGTGTTTGTCATCGCTGTGAACAAGTTCAAATAGCGGAGGAACAAGAATATCGGGAGTTAGAAGACAGAAAGAACAAGAAACTGGAGTGGGAGGCTTCATTTGCTCAGGATCTTATTGATTTAAGGGGATTACCGGACTATGTTGTAATTAAGGCGAGGGTTATTATTGATGGACTGACCAGCAATAAAAATTATCGGGAGTTTGGTGGGAAGCGGTTGCGCCATAATCGTTTTGTGATCAGTATTCCTGTAACTCGTAACTATCGGATGTTATGCCAGGATAGTGGCAGTTTTCTGATTCCTCAAAAGGTCCTATCCCATGAGGACTATAACGTTTGTAAGCCGGGTAAATTATGACTGTGGCTTTAATGAAGGTTTTTGGTGTGCCTGAGTTCCCTAGTTTGATGATCACTTTGGGTGAGACTAATGCAAATTTACTTAGATTATAGTGCAACTACTCCGACTTGTGCAGAGGCGATCGCTGCTATGCAAGGGGTATTGACGGAAAGTTGGGGTAATCCTTCTAGCTTGCATGAATGGGGTCAGAGGTCGGCTACGGTTGTGGAAGTGGCTAGAACCCAGGTGGCACATTTAATTAATGCGCCGCCTGATGGGATAATTTTCACTTCTGGGGGAACAGAAGCGGATAATTTGGCGATATTTGGGGTGGTCGGTCAATATGATCAGCCTCAACATCTGATTATTTCTAGTGTGGAACATTCGGCGATCGCTGAACCGGTAGGACTATTGGAAAAACGGGGCTGGTCGGTGACTCGTTTACCTGTCGATCGCCAAGGTCGCATTCATCCCCTGGATTTAAAAACCGCTTTACAACCCAATACGGTTTTGGTATCGGTGATTTATGGTCAGAGTGAGGTGGGAACTTTACAGCCGATTGAAACTTTGGGGAAAATAGCCCGATCCCATGGGGTTTTGTTCCATACTGATGCAGTCCAGGTGGCGGGAAGATTGCCCATTGATGTGGAAAATTTGCCTGTGGATATGCTATCGCTATCTAGCCATAAAATTTATGGTCCCCAAGGTGTGGGGGCTTTGTATGTGCGTCCGGGGGTGGAGTTGATACCACTTATGGGCGGCGGCGGTCAGGAGTTTAAATTGCGATCGGGAACTCAGGCGGTCCCGGCTATTGCTGGGTTTGGGGTGGCTGCGGAATTGGCGGCGCAGGAACTTTTATGGGAAACTCCCCGATTGATTAAATTACGCGATCGCTTGTTTGATTTGCTGGCGGATATTCCCTATTTAGTCCCTACTGGCGATCGCTTACACCGACTACCCCACCATGTTAGTTTCTGTGTGGTTCCCCCGGCTGAGGTGACTGGAATTACTGGGAAAACTCTAGTCCGACATCTCAATTTGGCGGGAATTGGTATTAGCGCCGGTTCTGCTTGTCATAGTGGTAAACTTAGCCCTAGTCCGGTTTTGCTGGCTATGGGATATAGCGATCGTGAGGGCTTGGGGAGTATTCGTCTAACTTTGGGACGACAAACTACCGAGGCTGATATCGAGTGGACGGCGATCGCCCTTAAACAAATTTTAGATCGTCTGATTTCTAAACCTCTAGCGATCGCTTTTTAACTCACTCACTCACAGCGCTATCTGAATCAACCCGCCCCACCTATCATTAATTATTAATTATTAATTATTAATTATTAATTATTAATTATCGGGGCGGGTTCTATCAATTCAATTCCCCAGGACTATCTGAATCAACCCGCCCCACCCATTCATTAATTATTAATTATTAATTATTAATTATCGGGGCGGGTTCTGTCAATTCAATTCCCCAGGACTATCTGAATCAACCCGCCCCACCCATTCATTAATTATTAATTATTAATTATTAATTATTAATTATTAATTGTCGATTAAGGAAAATAGACGATCGCCTGTGCGTTGATTTTCCGCCGGAGTTCCTATGGTAATTCTTAAACCACCTCCTGTATGGCGAATTAAAGAACCCTGAGATTTCATAGCCTGTACTATTTGATTTAATCGCTGATCAGAATTATTAGACTTGAGACGACCATAGATAAAATTAGCATCACTCGGCCAAAATTTGAACAGAGGATGATTAGCCAACCGCGTCCAGAGGCGATCGCGTTCCCTAATAATTTCCGGGATGACCTGTTGTAATTCTTCCCGGTGAGTTAAGGCTAACAAAGCCGCTTCTTGGGAGAAACTAGGGAGGTTATAGGGAAGGCGCACCTTTTCTAAGATAGTAGTCAATTCCGGGGAAGTTATAGCATAGCCAACCCGCAAAGAAGCCAACCGAAAAGCCTTAGAAAAAGTCCTTAAAATCACCCAATTAGGATGTTGGGTAATTTCTCCGGCTACTGTGGTTTGACTAAACTCAAAATAAGCCTCATCAATGACTACTAAGATATGTTGGGGAAGACTCCGCAGCCAGTCTAATTCTGCCTCGGTTAAAGCATTAGCGGTGGGGGAGTTGGGATGCACCACAAACACTACTTTAATGGGGGGGTTTTGCTGGTCGAGAATAGCCTGTTTGGCGGCGATTAAATCTATTTCAAAATTCGCCTCCGACCGATTAACTGTGACTACCGGAACCCCTAAAGTTTGGGCGAGAATAGCATACATGGAGAATGTAGGGTTGGCTACTAAAATCGACCCAGAACCATTTAAGCAGGTGGCAATTAACAGAGAACGGATCAACTCATCAGAACCGTTCCCTACAGACACATAATCAGCGGTTATCGGGGTGGAAACCTCGGAAATGGCAGAATTAACATAATTAGCGATCGCCTTTTTAACAGGCTCGTGGCTGCCGTCTGGATAACGATTGGTTTCAATATCCCGTTGATAGATACTCGCCAATTTCTGTTTCAACTCCCCTGGTAGGTCATAGGGGGACTCGTTAGTATCCAGGCGGTCCATAATTAGATCAGACTTAACCGCACTACCAGAGTCTCCCCCTGGGTGGGGGGTGTAGGCTTCAAATTGATTCAGATCTTCGCGAATAAATGGCAACATATATATAGAGTGATTTGAGAAACTATTACTCAACCCAAGCAACTAGAGGTTTAATCAATGGTTGAAAAACAGATTTTGATGCTGGTGGGTGACTTTGTAGAGGACTGAGTTTGTGAAACTACTGGGAACACAAATTATCCATTCTTAGATATCTTTCCCCCTGGCAATAGGCATTCGCCAACCTGTCCCAAAAGCGCGATCGCTAATTTTCAACCCAGGGGGTGCTTGGCGGCGTTTAAATTCTGCGCCCATAACCAATTTTACCATACGTTCCACAGTTTGGCAATCATGTCCGGCTGCAATAATTGTGGCAACAGATTCATGTTTTTCGATGAGCCGATAGAGAATATCATCTAAGATATGATAGGGGGGGAGAGAATCACTATCAAATTGACCGGGTTTTAATTCCGCACTGGCGGGTTTAATCAGGACATTATTAGGGATAATTTCTCGACCTCGGCTTTCATTTAACCATTTGCAAATTGAGTAAACACGGGTTTTTGGCACATCCGCAATTACCGCTAAACCACCATTCATGTCACCATAAAGGGTACAGTATCCGACGGCGATTTCTGACTTGTTACCTGTGGAGAGTAACAGATGACCGAATTTGTTAGAAATTGCCATTAATAAAGTCCCCCTAATTCGGGATTGCATATTTTCTTCAGCAATACCAAATTGAGTCCCGGCGAACAAGTCATATAGGGTGGTGTCAAAGGCATTCATAACCGACTCAATTGGCAGTGTTTTGGTGGAAATTCCCAGGTTTTTAGCTAAATCAAAAGCATCCTCAAGGGAATGTTCGGAACTGTAGGGAGATGGCATCAAAACCCCTAAAACTTGCTGACTGCCTAGGGCTTCGGTAGCAATAGCAGCGACCAAGGAAGAATCAATCCCTCCACTTAACCCAATTACCACCTTAGAAAAGCCACATTTTCGGGTATAGTCTCTCACGCCCAAAACCAAAGCCCGCCATATTTCCTCATCTTCATCGAGCAATTGTGTATCGTCACTATTGACGGATTCACCGACAAAGGTAGAACTGTTTGAATCCCATTCAATTATTTGAAAATCGGTCTGAAAAGGGGCTAAACTTTTAACTACTTCACCCCCACCATTAATCACTAGGCTAGAGCCATCAAAAATGAGGTCATCATTAGCGCCGACTTGATTGGTATAAATAATGGGGATTGCGTAGCGGCGGGCGCTGTGAGTTAGCATGGCTTTTCGTAATTGTTGTTTCCCGGCGCGATAGGGGGAACCGGACAAATTTACTACCCAATCAACATGGCGATCGCTTAAATCTTTCATGGGGTCACAGGGATAGTTACGGTGTCCCCAAAACTCCTCATCATTCCACAGGTCTTCGCAAATAGTCACCCCAATTTTTACTATCTCCTCCGAGCGAGGTTTTTTGAAGATTAAAACATCACTAGCTGGGGCGGGTTCAAAATAGCGATGTTCATCAAATACATCATAGGTGGGGAGTAGACGTTTATGGAACACCTGTTTAATCTCACCACCCATTAATAATGCTGCTGTATTAAATAGGGGTTTTCCTCCCAATTCGCTGGCGCGAGGATTGGGGAAAACTGTACCTACTAAAACGGCTAATTCTACGGGTAGTTGTTGGGCGAGTTTTTCGAGTTGTTGTTGGGCGGCATTAATAAAACTGGGGCGGATTAATAAGTCTCGCGGGGGATAGCCAATTAGGGCTAATTCCGGGGTGATGAGTAAACTAGCATCCTCGTTAATAGCGGACTGGGCGGCTTCCAAAATTAGTTGAGCATTACCTGTTAAATCACCGACTGTGGGGTTAATTTGAGCGATCGCAATTTTCATAATTTCACGGCTACCATTTAGGATTGTTGATAAATATTACCATACAGATAGAACTTGCCCATTTATCTAATTTGGACATCTGGTGGTTAGGGAATCTTAAATAACTCAACTCATGGTTATGTTTCCTGAGCGAAAATATGCGTTTTCAATGTTAGTATCCAGGGGAGGGTTCACTAAGGAGGGCAAAATCGGGTTTTGGTCAATATTTCTGCTGAGTTTAAGTCAATTTCTCAGTGTTGACTATTGCCAATCGCCATGGTATCATAAATATGGGAAATTTGGGGTAAACTATCACGGAGGGACGGCGATCGCGATCGCTCATGAACGGACAAAAACCTACTTAGAATCATGACAGTAGCAATGGCTGTAGCGCGAGATATCCTCAAATTAACCATTGGTGGGGGGTGCGTCCTGGGTAGCTTGGCGTTCCCCTCCCTAGTCGCGACAGAAGGGATGGTCTGGGGAAACATCTTAGCCACGGCGTTAGGGAATGTGGCGGCGGGGAATACGGCTAATGCGATCGATGCTTTAATCGATGCACGAGAGGGGGGAGTTTCCCTAGAAAATCAGGATTTAACCAAAGCAGTCGGAAAAGCGATCGCTGCCGTCATCACCCTCGCCGCTAAACAACAGCGCGGCAAAACCCGTCAACATCTGGAAAAAATTGCTGCCCAAGCCAAGGATAACTGGGTTGCGATCGCCCAACAGGAACTCACCAAACAACGTTACCCCGACCTGCGAGAAGCCCAACTCGACCAATTCCTTACCCCCCAAGAATACCAACTCACCCAACAAGGCAACCTCACCGCTACCGAATGGGGTGATATTTTTATCCGCCTCAACATGGCAGCTTGTAAAGGGGGTGGCTTTCCCATTCCCGCCGAGGTACGTCAACAAGTCGCCGAATTACTCCACACCACTTTCCCCAAAGCCTTGCGGGAAACCCTGAAAGAAGACTTTGCCAAGGATGGGAAAGCCTTTGCGGGGTTAACCTTGCAGTTACTCACGGGAATGCAGGCACAACTGAGGCAACTGCAAGCGAATCAAGGGGGGGTGAATGTTGAGGAGTTCAGCCAAATCCTGCAACAGTTTCAGGAATTGGAAACCCAGTTACGGGGAAGTGTTAGCCAGCAGCAGGCGTTTTTTCGGGAGATTTCCCGTGATATTGAGTCCGGTTTTGCGGAAGTCTGTCAACGGTTGGGGGTAATGGAAACCACCATCAGCGACTTGTTACAAACCCTAGAGGAACGCCTAGAGGAGTTGCGCCAAGAAGTGACGGAATTTCGTCAAGAGGTGCGGCAGGGGTTGGAGGCGCTGCACAATCAACCGGGGGGGCGATCGTTATCTAAACAGGAGTATCGCGATCGTCAAAATATCTTGACTCAGATGCGAACCGAGGTAGAAAGCCGTTTAACCCAGTCTATCCACCGGGCGGCGATCGTGAATTTGGGCAAAGAACAGCAACCCCAGCAGGTGCAACGTCCTTGGGATATGTCGGTGAAAGTGGGGGAACAGCGCAGCGTTAAGTTACCCCCCCAGACGACGATTCTGGATGTGTTTGATAATCCCACCATTTCCGGCAAGTTCCTGATTTTGGGCAAACCGGGGGGCGGCAAAACCACGACCTTATTAGAGTTAGCGGAAGCCTTGGTTGAGCGGGCAGAAGGGGATAGCAATGCCCCCATTCCGGTGATTTTGGAGCTTTCGAGTTGGCAGGAGGTGACAAAACGGAAGTTTTTGTCCTTTGGAGAGCGGGAAAAATATGACCCTTCGATTAAGGAGTGGGTTCTGTCTCAGCTTATCAGTAAGGGGGTGAGTCAGGACATCGGGGAACAGTGGCTTCGGGAGAAGGAGTTAGTGCTGTTGTTGGATGGGTTAGATGAATTGCAAGCGGAACGTCAGGGGAAGTGTGTCCGAGCAATTAATCAGTTTTTAGGCAGTGAGTTTTCGCCGTTGCATTTGGTGGTGTGCAGTCGCAAGGAGGAATATGAAGTCTATGAGGAGATATTGCAGTTAAATGGGGCGATTTGTTTGGAGGATTTGACGAATGAGCAAATTCGGAATTATTTTGCTTCGGTCAATCTAGGGGAATTTTGGGAGAGGATTAAGGGTTTTGAGAAGATTATCGATTTTATTCGTCAGCCGTTGTTTTTGGCGGTTACGAGTATTGCTTATCAGCAAATTGATGTTGAGGAGTGGCGGGATTGTAATACGGAAGAGAGAGCGATCGATTATTTGCTGGGTGTTTATCGAGTGACCATGATTAATAAAACACAGCTAAGTCATTTTTACAAACCACAAAAACATCCTAAATCCACTGTATTCCAAAACAGATTAGTCAGGATATCTTGTTATTTGAATTGTCAATATTTTGACACAAAACAAATAAGTGTTCACTCTTTACAACCATCATTTTTAAAACCCAAACATCATAACATTTATACTATTTTAAACTTTGCGATTTTGATGGGAACTGGGTTAATGGTTTTGGGCATATCTATGCAACCAAGTTTCAATTCATCAAATCATATAATAATCAGTGACTATTTAACGGTGATATTTGCATTTTTAGGTTTTTTATACGCTTTTTATGTCACCACGGGGTTTTTAGGAAATTCATTCAACTCTGTATCTGAATTATCAGAACATTTGTCTAAGAGCAGCAATACTAACAAATTACTTCATAGATGTTTACCTGTTTTTTTGATATTAATTTTGGCAGCATTATTTTTGACGTTTTCGTTATATGTGTCGTTTTTATACTTTAGTCAAAGGGTAGATACTATTTATGATAGTTGGCTATATCCAAATAACCCTTTCATAAGATTATTTGTATTGAGTTTTGGGATTTCTATAGTTTTGACTGGGTTGAAAGGTTCATCAATTGAAATCAATCAAAAACTCAATCTAAATAAGGATAATTTTATTCCTATTTTAGCTATTTCTTCATTTGGAACTTGTATTTTTTTGATATCTTTTTGGCATAGTCTAGCTATTTGGATAAGCAATCAACTTATGAATTCCCCTGAAATCCCCCATGATTCTCAATATGGAATACATCTCTTAGGGTTTATGTTATCAATATTTTACTGCTTAACCATTGTCTTTTTCTGTAAGATTAGCTATAGCCAAACAACAAAATCAAAAAGTAAATTAATACTAGATATGATTTTTACTTCAGGATTTTTATTCATTATTGGAGGAATTGCAGGATTCATTCCAAGTCTAAGTTTTGGGATGGACATAGCGTTAAACAATGGCTTAACCCTAGCATTTATATTTAGCTTGTTATCAGGATTTTCTTGCATTCAATACTTTTCACTCCGCCTCATCTTGTGGCTAACAGGTCAAATGCCCTGGAATATCACCCGTTTCCTGGACTACTGTACAGAACGCCTCATCCTGCAACGAGTCGGCGATCGCTACCGCTTTATCCATCGCCTCGTGCAAGAACACTTCGCCAACCTAGAAATCCAGAAAGAGTAAAACCTTGGGAGTAAAACGCACTTGAAATTTGACATTTTAGGAGAGATTGATGACATTGAAACTATTGCTTTTAATCGCTCAATTCGAGAACTCGAACGACTGGAAAAAGCCTATGGTTCTGGACGGTGGCGTAAACTGAAAGGCATCGCCACCATTCAACTCGAAGATGGCACAATCTGTCAAGCCGAAATTCATTGGTATGAAGCCCACGGCATTGGGCGCAAAGAATTCAAGATTAAATATCTACTGGAGTAAAAGCCATGAACTTTGTTGTTTGCATCAAAAATACAGACTATGCCGCTTCCCTAGAAGTTCGCAAGATTTATCAAGTCTTACCCGACTCAAAAGCCGATCGCCATCAAATGATTCGGGTTATTGATGAATCAGGGGAAGATTATCTGTATCCTAACTCCTATTTTATGCCTATTGAACTCTCTGCCCCGCTCCAACAAGTGTTAAAAATGTCTTAGGCTGCGTGGAATCAAAGAAACCCGGTTTCTGGAAAATTGGCTATAATAGTCCTAGCCCCCTTAGCCCCTCCTCAACTTAAATCGGTTTAAGGATGAGTCGGCATCAATCAGGTACAATTAGACATCAATCACCAATCCGAAAGACTCATGCTGAACATACAACTAGACCCCGAAACCGAAGCCCGTTTAGTGGAAATTTTAGCCAAGGAAAAAACGACCAGCGATGAATTGATTAAACGGTTGGTTAAAGAACGCTGGTTGAGTTTACAACCCCGCCAAACTATTGTCGAAAGATTGGGCGGACATCCTGAACATCTGTTAGAAGATGCGCCGCCTGATTTGTCGGAAAGGGCTAATCGCAAAAAGGCGATCGCTCATTATTTGCAAAAGAAATATCCTCAAGATGATTTGCCATGACCTACTATCCTGTAATGATTGGATATAAACGGCTGAAATTAGCAGTAAACATTGAAGGATAAAATCATGCCCATTATTAAAATTTCTAAGCAGTATTTAATTGACCAAAATGAGGAATTTATTACCGTAGATGTGCCTGCTTCAGTGGTAGCCCTCTGGCAACGGGATTATGCCAAGGTTGCCCAAGCCAAGGGATTGCTAAAAGATAAGCGAGACAAAATGCGGGCTCATCTCGACACAATGCGTCAGGAATGGGAGCGGTGAAATATCTCTACGACACCAACATATTTATTGACTACTTGGCTGACGAAGCAGCAATCTTGCCATTTTTCTCAGAATCATTTATCAGACAAAATGAGGTGATTATTTCCTGCATTGTGCGAATTGAGTTGCTGAGTTTCCCAGAATTATCCAATGAGGAAGAAGCGGTCATTACTGATTTGTTGATGCAGTTTGAACAAGTCCCCCTACTGCCCCAAATTGAAGATCGCACCATTCAATTACGGCGACATAACCGCCTCAAACTTCCCGATGCCCTGATTGCGGCAACTGCATTGCACTGCTCTGCTTGTGTGATGACTAGAAATGTGGATGACTTCAAGCGCGTACCTGAGTTAACATTATGTAATCCCTTTGAAGGGGTGAAGGAGGGTAATGATACAGATTAACCATTCCCCACCCAAGCTGCCAAATCATTTGTAACGGCTAATGGGCGAAGAAAAAATTTTGTTTAACGGCAGTTTACTAATACTTAGCTTATGAAAATTACAGCAATTATTCATCCAGCAGAAGAAGGTGGCTATTGGGCAGAAGTTCCGGCACTTCCGGGTTGTATTACCGAGGGAGATACTATAGAAGAGGTTCGGCAAAATTTACAAGATGCTGTTCAGGGGTGGCTCACTGTTGCGAATAATAGCCTAAACAAAATAGAGCCAACATAGTCATCGGCTCAAATATCTTGTAAAATTTCTGGCGTTAAGCCTCGTTGTTGTGCTTTGTCTGAAATTTCTGCCATCACCTCAGTTAAACGCTTGTCATATAAATTTCGTCGTAAAAATAACTGAACAATATGACTTAACTGTTTCTGGATTTCCGGGTTAGCCTGTTCAAATGCCGCCTTAATCTCTTCATCAACCTGAAGAATAATACTAGCCATAGTTTTCTTGTCAATTAGCAATTTAGGGTTTGACACAATTATAGCACCATATCACCCCCCGTTTAACCATCCCATCCCCCCGGTGGTTGTCCCCCAACCCCTCGCGCTCGTGGTGACTGCCGCAATACCTAGAAAGGGACCCAGATTTTCTCTCCATATCGCGATCGCCCCTTGACAATACTTGGCTATAATAGTATCAACCCTTGCCCTGTCCTCAAGATGACATTCACCACCGATACTCCTGTAACTTGGCAATACCTAGAGATTGATGCTCAAAATCAGGCAACCATTGCCCAGAGTCGCGTTTCAGTTGCCCAACTAATTCAAGAAAAACACGCCCACGGCTGGAGTCCAGAAGAACTGCACTTTCAACACCCAGAAATTTCCCTGGCTGCCATTTATTCTGCCCTCAGTTATTACTACACCTATCAACCCCAAATTGATGCTCAAATTGCCCAACAACAGGAAGAAATCCAGAACCTGAAAGCTGATTTAATTACAATAGGAGTCGGTCATCATACTGCCGATTTTAAACAAAGGCTTCAGCAAAAGAGGAAAAGCTATGAACTTTGAGTATCTGAGAAATCGTGTTTCTGCAATAGTTTCAGGGACTAAGCAGAGTTTTGATACAAACCCGGTTTATGATTCCCCACCTTCAAAATAAACCCGGTTGAGCCAATAGCGAGTATAATAAAAACATCACCTGAAAGCTGACTCCAAAACCGATGTCTAATTACCAAGAAATTCTGCATCAAGCTCAAACTCTAACCTCAGATGAGCAAAAACTTCTGTTAAAAGAACTAGCTACCCTAGTTTCTCAGGGTGAACCCTCTCAAGAGGTGCAAAACACTACCGAATCACCCCGACTCAACTTGAATCGATGGCGTGGGTTTCTACCCAAGCGCGTTGATGCTCTGAAATTTCAATTAAAAATTCGACAAGAATGGGATGCCGACTAAATACCTTCTTGATACTAATATCCTGATTTATTATTTTAATAATCAGCCGGAAGTTCAGGATGTATTTGAGGAAATTGACAGCCGACAAGCAGAGGGATTTTACTGTCCAATTACTTGGGTTGAATTGCTTTGTTACCCTGGTCTAACCGAAAAACAAGCCCATCAAATGCGAGAAATTTTAAGGCTAATTAACTGCGTATCATTGACCGATTGTCCAATCAGCGGCAAGCCAACGCCAAGCAGCCGACCATTGGCAAGCTGAAGGAGTCGGCACCGCCTCTGGTGGCAATTCGGGAGAATTGGCGAGGATTAGGTTTTCAGGTTTGAGTTAGTGTTCGTCTTTTTCAACTAGGAGATAGCTATGATTGCAGCCAAAGAAAAAGGGCGCTACTTTACGCCGGAGGAGTATTTTACTTGGGAGGAGCAGCAACTCGAAAAGCATGAGTTAATCGATGGTCGCGTGTATGCGATGACGGGTGGCACGCAAAATCATAGTGCGATCAAAATTAATATCGTCAGCCTCATCAAAGCGCACTTGCGGGGAAGTCGATGTCGAGTTTTTAATTCGGATCTAAAGGTCAATATTCTTGATACCTCTAACTATACTTATCCTGATTTGAGTGTGACTTGTGACGATCGCGATCGTGAGCATACACAATACATTACCTATCCCTGTCTAATTGTCGAGGTTTTATCCCCCAGCACTGAGGCTTATGACCGGGGCAAGAAGTTTGAAATGTACCGCCAAAATCCGAATTTGGTGGATTATGTATTAGCTAGTTCGGAGGAGATGGCGATCGATATGTATCACAAAAACGAGGCGGGGGATTGGTTAATTCTGAGCTATCGACCCGGCGATGTTGTGGAGCTAAAAAGTATTGGATTCAGTGTGGCGATAGAGGAATTTTACGAAGAGGTTGTCTTCGAGTAGGGCAATTATTCACTGTTGTTATGAGCTAAGAAATAGTGATGATCGCAGCCAAAGAAAAAGGGCGCTACTTTACGCCGGAGGAGTATTTTATTTGGGAGGAGCAACAACTCGAAAAGCATGAGTTAATCGATGGTCGCGTGTATGGGATGACGGGTGGTACCAGAAATCATAGTGATGTGGCTGGTAACTTTTTAGCGATTATCAAGCCTCATCTCCGAGGCAGTGGTTGTAAAACCTACAATTCTGATTGTCGCGTAAATGTTCTCAACACTGACAACTATATCTATCCAGATCTGAGTGTTACCTGCGATCAGAGAGACAATTCTAGCGCCCAATACATTACCTATCCCTGTCTAATTGTCGAGGTTTTATCCCCCAGCACTGAGGCTTATGACCGGGGCAAGAAGTTTGAAATGTACCGCCAAAATCCGAATTTGGTGGATTATGTATTAGCTAGTTCGGAGGAGATGGCGATCGATATGTATCACAAAAACGAGGCGGGGGATTGGTTAATTCTGAGCTATCGACCGGGCGATGTTGTGGAGCTAAAAAGTATTGGATTAAGTGTGGCGATAGAGGAGTTTTACGAAGAGGTTGTGTTTGAGCCATCGTCTAATGCGGTTTAGTGTACAAGATGGATGACTCCAGTGCGATCGCCCATATCTCCACCCGCCACCCCCACCAAAGCAGCCTCAAACCGTGTAACTTCCTGGGTGTTAGAATAATCCCTAATGTTCCAGGCATCAACATGAAGTTCGAGCGCGACACCATCGTAAAATTAACCATCGGTAGCGGGTGCGTCCTGGGTAGCTTGGCGTTCCCCCCCCTAGCCGCCGCAGAAGGGATGGTCTGGGGAAACATCTTAGCCACCGCGTTAGGGAATGTGGCGGCGGGGAATACGGCTAATGCTGTTGATGCTTTAATCGATGCACGAGAGGGGAGAGTTTCCCTAGAAAATCAGGATTTAACCAAAGCAGTCGGGAAAGCGATTCTCTACGAGACGCTACGCGAACGCCGCCGTTATCACCCTCGCAGCCAAACAACAGGGCGGCAAAACCCGCGAATATCTCGAAAAAATCGCCGCCCAAGCCAAGGATAACTGGGTTGCGATCGCCCAACAGGAACTAGCCAAACAACGTTACCCTGAACGACGAGAAGCCAAACTCGACCAATTCCTCACCCCCCAAGAATACCAACTCACCCAACAAGGCAACCTCACCGCTACAGAATGGGGTGATATTTTTATCCGCCTCAATATGGCAGCCTGTAAAAGGAGAAACCTCACCCAGCAGCAGGCATTTTTTAGGGAGATTTCCGGCACAATTGAGTCGGGTTTTGCCGAAGTCTGTCAACGGTTCGGGGTGATGGAAACCCAGATAACTCAGTTGTTGCAAGGACTGGAAAGAACCCTCGAAAGTTTGGTGGAGGAAATTCGATCGCATTTTGATGCCGCTAACCCCCATCTTTCCTTAGCAGAATGGCGAGCGATTGCGGAGTTAATGCTGCCTAACCGACAGGTATTCTTAACGGCTAATCCGGCATTTAAGCGGGTGGATGTTTATGTGCCGTTGGCATTGGTGGAGCTATACCCAACTAAGGAACGGAAACCGGGGCTAAGTCTGGAAAACCGAGAACAGTGGGAACGGGAAGAAGAGAGAATGACTCCTATTAGTGAGGATGAGTTTTTTAATCGGGTTTTGCGGCAGGGAAAAACTCCCCAAAGTCAGGGGCGACGGATTGCCGTTATTGGTGAACCGGGGTCAGGAAAAACGACACGGTTACAGGCGATCGCCAATGGGATATTCGGGCTTGGGTTGACTTGGCACAATTTACCCAACCGACCCTAGTAGATTATCTGGAAAACTGGCTGAAGTCGGCGGGAGTTGAAGGAGCGATCGCGGAGCGTGGCGGTAGCCGTATCGCCTTTTGTCGGGTGAATGTGTGGGAACCGGATAAAAATGCCTTTTCCGGGTTTGATGTATATCGGAATTTACCCTTTCAGTCGGAGCAGATGGAAACCTTGATCCGGGGATTGTTTGCCCAGAGTGATTAAAAACAGTAACTCCTGGTAGTAAAGGCTTGTAGCTTTTTGAGGCTAAGGTGCATATCCCCTTGATTCTGTATAACATCCACCTTTAAAAAAGGCTGAACCCCTTGCCATTTAAGGAATTGGGCGAGTAATGAAGTTTTGTGTATGCTAGATCTAGAAATTTTTGACACCTCGATATTTATGTGCTAAAATCCCAGCACAGCTTAGTTATGGAGGGTTCAGCTTCCTAAAGTCTTAGGTATGTTAGGCTGCTAATCGCCGCCTAATTAATAATGGTTATGTCGCCAGCCCTCGGTGGAGTCGTGGCTAAATGCTGTCGGTTTTGCAGCCAGGTTAAGTTAGACCAGTTGGCAGAGAGTTACACAAGATCTTGAGCAAGGATGAATTAACCCAAATGCCTAAAGATATGGTGATCATACAAACTATATTTCTCTAGTTAAGTCAATTGATTCTAATAACCCATCATGAGTACAGATTTTCTACAACCAAATCTTGAGGACTTGCAACAAGACGTAATAAGTCTACTTAAGAAAATCGAAGAGTTAATGTATCGTGCCAGTAATCTGTTGATTTCTGACCCTTCAGGTAAGAAGTATGCCGGGTTTCAAAAAGAAGTTGTAGATGCCAAAAAGAATGTAGAAGATCTTGAGTTAGTCATGGCGATCGTTGCTCCTATGAAGGCGGGGAAGTCTACGATTATCAACGCGATTGTTGGACAAGATATATTACCTAGTCGGGCATCAGCCATGACTACGTTACCCACGGAAATTATTCTTCGTTCTGATCAAGCACAGCCAGTTTTAGAGCTGAAGCCAAATACTATTTCATGTTTAAAGAGGACTCTTTCAACTCTACAGCAGAAAATTCAAACAAACGGTCTAAATCAGGCAGTTACCAAAATGGCAAAGTATCCCCATTTAACTTCACTGATTCCGAAAATTCAAGATGGCTTCTCGATTCAGTCTGAGATAGGGGGGTTAGAAGGCATCAAACAAACATTAACGGATTTGAATGACATCGTTCGCGTTTGTACAGTTCTTGAGCCGTTGATAGATCCATTAAATCAAGAATATTTTGACGTTCCCTGCATCTATACTCCTTTCTGGAAAGCCACAGATGCTGGTCAATCTAAATTCTTAGGAAATCTCGTTATTGTTGATACTCCCGGACCTAATGAAGCCGGAGAAAACCTGAGATTGTCTGCGGTTGTAGCAGAGCAATTACGCCGAAGTTCAATGGTTCTAATTGTCCTTGACTTTACACAGTTAAATAACAAAGCAGCAGAGGAAATTAAGCGCCAAGTTGAACCGGTTGTTCGATTGTTAGGGAAAGAGAATTTATATGTTCTTGTCAATAAGGTTGATCAAAGAACTGAAAAAGATCCGATGACATCTGAGAAGGTGAAGCAGTTTGTCATTGCTGATTTGGGATTGGGTGAATCAAGTGATGCAGGAAGGGTGTTTGAGGTAGCCGCCAGATGGGCTTTTTGTGCGGCGAGTTTCCTTTCGGAAATGCAACATCACCCTAATATTAAAAAAGAGGAGATGAAAACTGCAAGAGCTTTAGCAGAGCAAGTTTTTGGGATTGATTGGGAAGAAGAACTTGAAGATTGTTCATTGGAACAATTGCAAAAAAAGGCTCAGAGATTATGGAAGAAGTCCGGTTTTGAGCCCTTCTTGGAGAACGCCATCAATGTTCTCATGGAAAGTGCTGCTCCCAGATGTATCAAATCTGCACTTAATCTTAGCCGTCAACGTTTAGAAGAATTGAGAGATGACGTTATACTAAGAAGTAGTGCCATTGCTAAAGACGAAGAGAAACTCAGGTTAGAAGTGGCAGCGTTGGAGCAAGATCTTGAACATCTTGAACTGAGTCGTAAGCGACTTAAAGAAGTTGATAATATCAAGAATCATCTTCAAAAAAATCTTGAAGACTTACTTGGGAAATTAAAGGAAACAGCAGCCATAAGTCTTGAAGATTACTTTGCCAAAGAAGACTATGAGCAAGCTAATTTAATCCAAAGGCTAGACATAGAAGCAAGAAAAATTTTTACGACTCCGCTGGGTAGCTTTGAACTATTTCCTAAATGGATTTCCCAAAGACTGAAAAACGCCGTAGAATTGAAGAGTTCTGGAATCTTGGAATTTAAGAGTGATGATGAAGCAGAGGAATTTGCCAATGGAGCCGTTGCTTATGCCAAGCAACGAGCAGAGAGTCTTCTGGTCGCCGTTCGAGAGGAAACGATTCGCGAGGTTGAGAAAGCACGTTCAAAATTAATGAGTTTTTTGGAACAAGAAACAAACCCCATTATTGAAAGAGCACGTACCCGTCTTAATAAATCTTTTGATATCACCCTTTCTCTACCCCCTCCTGTTGTAGATACATCTGACCATATATCTGTTAATAGACCTCCCATTAGAAGCCAAACCAAAACCATAGGTCAGGGATATGAAGAAGTAACAGTTAACAAAAGAGTGTGGTGGCATTGGCTTTGGATAATACCAATCGATCTTACAGAAAAACGAAAGCGTCCTGACAAGAATGTAGATTATTATACGGTTTCACTAAATGAGTTGATTCCTGAAATCAATTATTCAATGGAAGCGAGTATTACTGCTCTTGAAGAAAGTTTGAATAAGTATCTTGATGATGATTTCCAACAGCGGGTTGATCAATTTTTTGCCTCTTTGGATGCCTATTTAAGTAACTACAGGGATAGCTTAAAGCAGGCTCAGGAAGATCAGCAACTTGCTGCTGAGGAGAAGAAAACGCTTATCAGTGGGTTGAACTCAATTGTCCCAGAGGCAACTGCACAAATAAAAAAGTGTAGAACTTATGCTGAGTCTGCCAATTCATTACTCCTAAGACAGTGAGGAGCAAACCATCTCGAGGAACTCAAAAAACTAGAGCGTTGAGTTCCTATAGTTAGCGATAAAGCACTGCTCAACTTAGTGAATGGAATTCCCATAAATGGTGACCTTGTACGATTCACAATGTGAAATTAAAAGTGAGTCTCACATATAAACAGTACCGATTGGGAACAAAGCGAATGGGAGTCGTAGCGATCGCATTTCGATGTTTTTTGGGTTAATCTTGACCCCACAATTGGCAGTGAAATTCAGAAAAAACGACCCTGTGTGATGATCTCACCGGATGAAATGAACCTTTATATTGCCACGGTGATTATTGCACCAATGACGACAAAAGGGAAAGCCTACCCGACGCGAATTGCCTGCCAGTTTCAGGGTACAGTTTGATCAAACCTTGCCATTATTGATATTGTAGGAGTGATTTGTGAAAGCCCGTGACTTGCTCAAGCCAGGTGAAAAGGTGGTTGTTATTTTTACAGCCGAAGGTAGCCAAAACCCAATTCGGTATCTTCCTTGATGTAGCTTTAATTCTGGAACAATGGCTGAAGTCGGCGAGAGTTGAAGGAGCGATCGCTGAGTGTGGCGGTAGCCGTATCGCCTTTTGTCGGGTGAATGTGTGGGAACCGGATAAAAATGCCTTTTCCGGGTTTGATGTATATCGGAATTTACCCTTTCAGTCGGAGCAGATGGAAACCTTGATCCGGGGATTGTTTGCCCAGAGTGAATTAAAATAAGAAAAACCAAACCTTTTACCCTGATGCTAGTTCATCCTTCCCTCCCTCCCCTCCATCATCTCCCTGATTCGTTACCCCTAGATGGGGCGGTGCGAATTGAGTTGGAATCCGGTGTCCCAATTTTTCGGGCATCGGCAACCGTGCAGAATCGGATTGTCATGTTGTTGGAAAAACAGCAACTTGAAGCCTTAACTGAGTTAGAAGAACAGGAGTTAGATGCCTATGAGGAAATTGATGATTATTTAAGTTTTGTCAATCGCACGATTCGGAATTTGGCAGTTGCGCCTAATTCCCAAGGTTAAATAAAATGGATCGTCCCTGGATTTCTGAACAGATACAAGCAACGGTTAGGCAACGCGCCAAAGGACTTTGTGAATATTGTCATGCTTCGGAACAGTGGCAATATGTACAATTTACCATCGATCACATTATTCCTTTAGCAGAAAGGGGGTCTAGCGATCTTAATAATTTGGCTCTGGCCTGTTTTCACTGCAATCGTCGGAAAGGACGCTATCAAGAGGCTATTGATCCAGAATCGGAGCAAAAGGTCGCTTTGTTTCATCCCAGACAGGATCGGTGGCTGGATCATTTTCGCTGGTCTGACGATTGTCTAAGGATTATGGGCATTACTCCCACTGGACGAGCAACGGTGGCAGCACTAGCCCTTAATCGGGAACGCATCCTGGCTATTCGAGCCGCCGATTACGAAATTGGGCGACACCCACCCTTGGACGATAGAGAGTTGGTTTTGTTGTATTGGCAAATTGGGCGGGAAATTTTAGCACGGCAGGCTCAGGAGGGCTGGGGCGCAAAGGTGATTACTCCCCTTCTTGCCCGGTATCAGCAGGAGTTACCGCAGGAGTTGCGGGCGGTTTTGCCCAGTGTGGCGCAGTTGGAGATGGCGTTAAATGAAATTACAGAAGTTGGCGGAGGGGCGAATGATCAGTGACCTAAAAGAAAAACCCAATCTTAATTTACTACGACAAAAACGTGAGGACATTCTCGCTATTGCTCAAAAACACGGAGCAAAGAATGTAAGGATTTTTGGCTCTGTGGCGCGAGGTGAGGCTGATGAGGATAGTGATATTGATTTCTTGATTGACTACGACCTAGAAAAAATTACCCCTTGGTTTCCTGCGGGTTTATTGCTCGATTTGGAGAATTTACTCCAGCGTAAGGTGGATGTGGCTACGGTGGATATGCTGAAAGCCCGCATTAAGGATCGAGTTTTAAGTGAGGCGATCGCTTTATGAGAAAACCAGAGGAGCGCTTACAGGATATTTTAGATGCTATTGAGGCGATCGAGCGATATGTAAGCCAAGGGAGGAGTGCTTTTGAGGATCAAGAATTAGTTCAAGTTTGGATTGTTCATCATTTACAAATTATTGGAGAAGCAGCCAATGATATACCGCATGAGTTAACTGCTCTGTATCCACAAGTTCCTTGGGTACAAATTATTGCATTCAGAAATATTATTGTTCATGAGTATTTACGCTTGTCTTTGAATTTGGTTTGGTCAATTGTTGTTAATGATTTACCGAGGCTGAAAGTTCAGGTTATTCAAATATTGTCAGAAGTTGGTGAAGGGGGCGATCACTGAGTGAATTAAAAGCACAAAATCTGTATTTTGACGCTAGGATGGCTCATGATTTAGAGGAGGTAGATATTGTTGCAGATTTGGGAATGTTTGCATTTAGTTTATTGGTGGAGGGTTAATCATGTTAAAAGCAGTAGAAGCCATTATTCAACCAGACGGAACGATTCGCACTTTGGAGCCTTTGCGAGTTGAGGTGGCGACAAGGGCGATCGTGACGGTGCTTGCCCCTCTACCTACCAATGGGGCAGGGAACGGAGCCAAAATTCTGGCATTGTTACAATCACCTCGATTGGCAAACCGTCCTGTAGCTGACCCTTTGGAAGTGGCAAAACGGATTGAGAATTTACGCAATGACTGGGAGCGAGAATGAAAGACGCATTCAGAAATTATGGCAGATTATGATGATTGAGATGAGGCGGATATTTTAGCGGCTCTGGGAATGTTTTAAATTAATATACAGAGGATGAAACCATGTTTATGCAAGAACTAAAGCTCGAACTAGCGTTTGAATTTTCGCCAGATGAAGTGAAACTACTACTGGCAATCAAGCTTTATGAGGTGGGCAGGCTTTCGATTGGACAAGCGGCAAAGGTGGCGGGTTATTCCCAACGAGCATTTATGGAGATTTTGGGACATTATCATGTGCCTGTCTTGGCCTATTCTCCTGATGATTTAGCCGCAGAGGTTGACTTATTGTCATGAGTCAAAATCTGGGTCGATTGATTGTGGATGATCTGCAAGCTCGGAAAGTGGCTCAACGCTTGGGGGTGAAAATCACAGGAACTATGGGAATTTTAATTATAGCGAAGAACAGGGGAATGATTGATTCGGTTAAGGGGGTGATTGACTCTTTAGAATCGGTTGGGTTTTATGTGAGCGAAGCTCTGAAAGCCCAAGCGTTGAAGTTGGCGGGTGATGATGAGTCGATGACTGGAACGGTTAACAGCACTGATTCAGGAGAAGTTGGTGGAGGGGGCGATCGCTGAGTGAATGAAAAGCACAAAATCTGTATTTTGACGCTAGGATCGCTGGGGTGGCGGGTCTAGGGTGGCGGGTTCTCTCGCTGTAAGTGTATTTTATGATTTATTAAAGGTGGCGAGCGGCAATGCCGACGCTGTGCAAACGATGCCTAAAAAGATTGGGGAGTTAAAGGCTATGCTTAGAAAAGCGGGTGCGGCACTCCAAATACTTAAAGATAAGGAGCAAGGTTAATGATCCCATCTAAATATCGCATCAATATCATCTGGTCTGAAGAAGATAATTGTTATCTGGTGGAACTGCCGGAGTTTGCCACGCCAATACAGCGCTATTTTACCCACGGGGACACCTACGAGGAGGCACTGACTAACGCCCAGGAGGTCTTGGAGTTGTTACTCGAAAGCTACAGGACAGAGGGAAAGGATCTACCAGAGCCGCAGGTGTTACAAGTTGCTGGGGGAATGGATTAGCTGAATGAGTGGAAAGCACAAAGTCTATATCTTGACCCTAGGATCCCTTAGCTGGCGGGTCTAAGGTGGCGGGTTCTCTGGCTGTAAGTGTATTTTCTGATTGATTAAAGGAGGCGATCGATGAGTGAGTGGAATATCGAACCTTTGGGAAAAATTGCTGTTATACAAACGGGTCGTCTTGACTCAAATGCTGCGGTGGATGGAGGAATATATCCTTACTTCACTTGTTCACCTGTCACCCGTTCTATTAATGAATATAGCTTTGATGGTGATGCTGTTTTACTAGCATGCAACAATGCAAATGGGATATTTTCTGTAAAGCACTACAATGGCAAATTTAACGCATATCAAAGAACCTATGTAATGTTATGGTCGAAAGGGAAGTCACCTTCGCCAACTCCAATTCCAAACCGTGCTTT
>NZ_JARPLU010000410.1:0-1167 GCF_032349615.1 Limnospira sp. PMC 1279.21
TTATCGTCAAAAAATGCCCCTAGTCCGTCGGACTTTTGAATGTCCAAACTGTGGCCTGAAGATTGATAGAGATTTGAACGCCAGTAGAAATTTAGAAAAATCGCCTGGTTCCGACGATTACACTTGTGGACGGGGTGCTGCCGACAGTCCCGGACGAAGCCAGAAATAAACATCAAGATCCGGCTATGTCCGGTTTTGTTTAAGTTTTATAGAGCAGCAGGGAACCATCATCTTCGCCATTGAATCGGACTACCAATAGGGGGGGTAGTTTCCGGGGCGATCGCTTCTCTAGCCAATAATTGAGATACTGCATTTTTGAGATAGTTGATAGTTAACGCTTCTGGGGATTCTGGATTATCATCGATGCCCCCTCGGTAGCGCAAAATTCCCTGGTTATCCAGCACAAAGGCTTCCGGGGTAGTTTCCGTGCCAAAACAGTGAGCCACGTCCTGGGTCACATCCCGAATATATGGAAAATTCAGATCATGTTCTTGGGCAAAGATTTTCATCTGCTCAAAGCTGTCAGACGGCGATTGTAATGGGTCATTAGCATTAATCCCCACTATAGTCGCTCCCACCGTTTGCAAATAGGTTTGCAGTGCCTTCATTCTCCCCAAATAAGATTGAACGTAGGGGCAGGAATTGGACATAAAGATAACTATGACAACCTGAAACCTTTGCAGATAGCGGGCTAGGTGGTGAACTTCGTCATCCACCCCAGGTAATTCAAAGTCAGGAGCATAGCTGTTAATCAGAGTACCTTTCATAATCTTCCTCCGAGAAACCCCATCCCCTCGTGGGTGGGTCGGGACAGGAGTGGCAATTTAGCGAGGTTAAATACCCCCGAAATTGCCCATTCAATAGCCATAAGCGTAGCCATCCTTTTTGTATAGCTGTACAGTATTTGTGGCTGATGCCTTGCACCAGCCCCTCGCAGTGGTCACATTGAAGCTACCACTGGAGCGAATCCCCACAGAACCCAAATAGGTTCGGATCTTTTTACCTGCACCCGCCACTGTCTTGACCATATCACCAGTCTGAAAGCCTTGCACGAACTTGAATCCCGTGCCATTGAACTTGCTTTGGCTCCCACTGCTTGTCTTCCGCGTGCGTCACGTAAAACTCCTGGGAGGGTTGGAAGCTCCGTGATTTATCGCGGAGAGGAAA
>NZ_JARPLU010000411.1:0-1163 GCF_032349615.1 Limnospira sp. PMC 1279.21
CTGGTCGCCTTCCTTTATCATCATCTATTTTATCGCCTGAATTAGGACCCCCAAAGCTGCGACCACTACCGCCTCCACCACTACTACCTCCCTTAGGTTTTTTGCCTCCCTTTGGTTCATCTCTATTTGGCGGTTCCTTAACGGTTGCCTCTTTTTTGACATCACGCCGCCGATATTCCTCATCTATTCGCTGTTCGTCATCCTCTCGTTTCCACCTGCCATGGTCTTCTGGCTTAATTCCACGCGGTACCCTAGTAATTGGGTCCCAAGGATTTACCAATCCTGGAATACCCGCTCTATCTCTTTCTCTTGCATACGGCAAACCCCTACCAAAGTCCATTGCTGAAGATGTCTGGTCGCCTAAATCTCCCGCTAAACCTGAACTTACGCCACCAGACCTACCAACATTTTTAGGCGTACTTGACCTGATACTATCTTTCACCATATCAAACGACTACATGAGACCAATCAATAACTTAGAAATATTATATAATATTACAAGATAATTGAGGACTATTCATGCGGGGAATTAGAAATATTGCTACGGAAATTAACGCTAGTAACTGGAATAACGCTGTAGAGTTATTTAATGGCGCAATCTTAGAAGGCTTGATAACTGATAGATTTCGTTATGATATTACTGCTTATGCCTATGTTTCTAGTTTGAACGCTAGGTGTTATATCCCTAGTATCAATCAATCACAAATACCTAAAATTTACCCAGAAGATAGTTATTACCAAAGGTGGGAAAAGAAACAAGATGTGTTACAAGGTTCTATAGACTTACAGATATTTTATTGGAACCTAGCCACAGAAAGCGGGTTAAATCTAGGTGTTATAAAACTCCCTTATTACGGGGGAATTCATACCGAAAATTTATTAATCGAATTGATTACCAATCAAACAGAAGGGTTAGCCATAGATTCACATTCTGTATTAAAAGCTAGGTGTCTGACTCAATTACACAACAATGATTCAATTAATATTTTTGGTATGGCAGAATACCAACTAGACACATTGCCAAAAACCCCATCACTGACCCAACCCGAAAATTTTGGGATTTCCGTAGGTAACACACCCACCCTAATTCGTGCTGCTAATACTCACAGATATCGCTTACACCTACAGAACACGGGTAGCGTTGGGGTTTGGTTTAGTCATGG
>NZ_JARPLU010000412.1:0-1159 GCF_032349615.1 Limnospira sp. PMC 1279.21
AAGTACGGTTTGGAAGTGGAGTTGGGGAAGGTGACTTCCCTTTCGACCATAACCCTTACAAAGCTTTCCGGACAAAACTAAAACTCAATGACCGTCAAGCCACCTTGATGGCCAAACACGCGGGGTATGCTCGATTTGTGTTCAATTGGGGATTACACTTATGGATGTCAGCTTATGAAGAGGGACTCAAGCCTAACGTCAACTCCATCAAAAAGGTTTTTACTCATTATGTGAAACCTCAATATCCTTGGATGTCTGAATTGTCTTCTAAAGTTGATCAATATGCCTTCATTAATCTAGGGGATGCCTTTAAGCGCTTCTTCAAGGGAATAAGCAGTTATCCTAAATTTAAGAAGAAAGGCCACCATGATAGTTTTACGCTTGACAATTCCGGAAAGCCATTCAATCTGTCAGGAACTCGCCATAAGCTGCCTTTTGTGGGCTGGGTTTCTACATTTGAGGGTCTACCCGAAAGTTGGGTTAAGAAAGTCACTATAACGCGCCAAGCAGGTGACTGGTATATTAGCTTTTTCGTAGAAATCACGCCAGAAATTACACCGAAATATCGAGAGAGAATCGGGGTAGACCTAGGAATTAACAATTTGGCGACTTGCTCCGATGGGACAAAATTCTCTAATCCCAAGGCTTATAAAGCAGCGACCAAAAAACTAGCTCGATTACAACGTCATTTAAGTCGCAAAGTCAAAGGCTCGAAAAATTGGGCCAAATGTCTCTTAAAAGTTCAAAAGCTACATCAAAGAGTAGCAAACATTCGGCGGGACACGATTCATAAAATCACTACTTTTTTGGCTAAAAACCACAGCCAAGTAGTCATTGAAGATTTGAATGTGTCTGGAATGTTGAAAAATCATTGTTTGGCGGGTTCTATCGCTGATGCTTCATTTTATGAGTTCCGTCGGCAACTAGGTGACAAGGCAGAACGTTATGGTTCAAAGTTAATGATTGCGGATAGATTTTATCCATCCAGTCAACTTTGTTCTAACTGTGGCCATCGTCAAAAAATGCCCCTAGTCCGTCGGACTTTTGAATGTCAGAACTGTGGGCTGAAGATTGATAGAGATTTGAACGCCAGTATAAATTTAGAAGTGCGAGACGTTTAGGAGTGAAATAAGGCTGCAATGCCTGAAATAACCTCCTA
>NZ_JARPLU010000413.1:0-1159 GCF_032349615.1 Limnospira sp. PMC 1279.21
CATCTGAGCGGAGGTTTTGTGGCCATGCTCTTGGGCAAAAGCCTTGAATTTTTGCAAGTCGGTAATTTTGTGGTTATTGCCAGGTGGGTGATTAGGTTGAGGGAGGAAGTCTCCGGTCTGTGCTTTTCTTTGCAGCCAGAGATTAATGGTGTTCCGGCTGACATGGAAAAGTTGACTGGCTTATGTTTTGGGCATACCGTCTAGTTCAATGGCATCAATAACTTTTTGTCTGAGGTCGTAACTATAGGGGGCTGGCATTTTTGGTCTTCTTAGTCATCTCGTCCTCTCCATTATACGTCCTAAGTGTTCTGTCTTGTGCTATATCTCGCCACGCTAACCCTCAACCCCCCGAGAACCGCCCTAGGGGAAAAAGCCCAAAAATTATCAATCATAGGGTCTGGGAAATGTCCCCCTTTATCCACAGGGCTAAGTCGGGAGGATAGCCCAAAATATTCCGTAACCAGGATAACTGCTACAACTACCAGGAGAAATTATGTCCGATATAACTAAAGAAGAAATGCGCGAAAAATTAGCTAATATTGAGCAAATTCGCGATATTATTTTTGGTTCTAATATCCGGGAGTTTAATAACCGCTTCGAGAAAATGGAGTCGGATTTATCTAGGCTTCAGCAAGAATTTCATGATTATGCGCAACAGCTAAAAAGTGTTTTTTCGACTGACATTAGGGCGACTAACGAAGCCTTTGATAAAAAGTTTAAATCTCTAAGTACAGAGAGTAAAGAAGAAGCCACGGAACTGCGACAGCATCTTGAGAGAATCAATCGTAAGTTTTCTAACAGTATTGAATCTTTGGATCAATCTCTGGATACTCAAACTAACCTGCTCCGTGATGAATTCAACCAAACTAGCAAACTAGAGATAGGTTGCAAGAAGACTTTAGGAATTTAACAAGTGAGGTATTTTAACAACTTTATCAACGTTTGTCGATGAGGGGAAATGACAAAGTTTCTAAACATGATATGGCATAAATACTGTGGGAAATGGGGATGAAGCTAAAGGGGACGGAGTTTGTGCCACAGCTTCAAGATGCGGCGGATACTAATATGTATACTGATATTTAATTGCTGGAATCTAATGATAATTACAGCCTTTATCTCAATCATTAAGCACAGTAACAACACTTGGTAAACCAGTTAA
>NZ_JARPLU010000414.1:0-1155 GCF_032349615.1 Limnospira sp. PMC 1279.21
GGTTATTTCAGGCATTGCAGCCTTATTTCACTCCTAAACGTCTCGCACTGGTAGGTTTATACTGGCATTCAAGTCACGATCTATCGCCAGACCGCAGTTTGGACATTCAAAAGTCCGACGGACTAGGGGCATTTGTTGACGATGGCCACAGTTAGAACAAAGTTGACTGGATGGATAAAATCTATCGGCAATAATCAACTTTGAACCATAACGTTCTGCCTTGTAACCTAGTTGCCGACGGAACTCATAAAATGAAGCATCAGCGATAGAACCCGCCAAACAATGATTTTTCAGCATACCTGACACATTCAAATCTTCAATGACGACTTGGCTGTGGTTTTTAGCCAAAAAAGTAGTTATTTTATGAATGGTGTCCCGCCGAATGTTTGCTACTCTTTGATGTAGCTTTTGAACTTTTAAGAGACATTTGGCCCAATTTTTCGAGCCTTTGACTTTGCGACTTAAATGACGTTGTAATCGAGCTAGTTTTTTGGTGGCTGCTTTATAAGCCTTGGGATTAGAGAATTGGGTCCCATCGGAGCAAGTCGCCCAATTGTTAATTCCTAGGTCTACCCCGATTCTCTCTCGATATTTCGGTGTAATTTCTGGCGTGATTTCTACGAAAAAGCTCATATACCAGTCACCTGCTTGGCGCGTTATAGTGACTTTCTTAACCCAACTTTCGGGTAGAGCCTCAAATGTAGAAACCCAGCCCACAAAAGGCAGCTTATGGCGAGTTCCTGACAACTTGAATGGCTTTCCGGAATTGTCAAGGGTAAAGCTATCATGGTAGCCTTTCTTCTTAAATTTAGGATAACTGCTTATTCCCTTGAAGAAGCGCTTAAAGGCATCCCCTAGATTAATGAAGGCATATTGATCAACTTTAGAAGACAATTCGGACATCCAAGGATATTGAGGTTTCACATAATTAGTAAAAACCTTTTTAATGGAGTTTATATTAGGCTTGAGTCCCTCTTCATAAGCTGACCTCCATAAGTGTAATCCCCAATTAAACACGAACCGAGCATAACCCGCGTGTTTGGCCATCAAGGTGCGATGACGGTCATTGAGTTTGAGTTTTGTCCGGAAAGCTTTGTAAGGGTTATGGTCGAAAGGGAAGTCGCCTTCCCCAACTCCAATTCAAAACCGTGCTTG
>NZ_JARPLU010000415.1:0-1148 GCF_032349615.1 Limnospira sp. PMC 1279.21
TTCAGCTCTATTTCATACCCGAAGGTCTCGCACCATACTTGGTATTATACCGTATGGCCGTCAAATGTTAACCTAATTTGAGATTAAATCATGCTCCAGAAAACCTGACAGCCAGTTGGTTGAGCGATAATCAACTCAACCGCCCCAGCATCTGTTAATCAATACTGAGGACCCAAGTACCAACATAGCGTAACAGAGGCACATCACCGGGGCTGCGAACATTAGCATTAAAGTGGAACATCCCGCCAAAAGTAGGATTTCTGACGTTTGACATCACAATTTCTAAAGACTGTCCGGCTGGGATGGGTTCTTCTGGATAGATTTCAATAAAATTGTTTTCGGCATCCCAGATTACCTCCTCTAGGGGAATTGACTGATCACCGATACGAACCTCAATGCGATCGGGGTCAAATCTACCCTCGAAATGCTCAGGATACGAAATCGAGATCAAAGCCACAGCCATATTTAACTTCCTAGACGGAATTCTTAATCTGTAGCGGTCCCAGCGACCAGAGCGGCCACTTTGTAGAAAGAAATTGAGCAAATTCGCCCTTTCCGGTCCACCAAACAAAGTCACACCAGGACCTGATTGCGCCATAACCAGAGTCGGAAAAGCTCCCAACAAAAAGCCAGTCAGTGTCAAACCAGAAACTAGAGAACGGATTTTCATTGATACAAACTCCTGCGATAAGTGTAACGGCGGTAACAATTTGACTTATGGTTAAAGGATTATTTTCGAAATAAAGACAAACTAAAGATATCAATCAATGGGAACAACTACGATTATGATGTCAAACTAGACACTCATTCTGACACAATCATCATCATTGTGTCGAGTTGCTGTGGTAGCAGTGATTAGCCTGTTGTAGCAAAGGTTGCACATTTTGATTGATTAGCTACTTCAACCTAGACGGCCAGCTAGGTGGGGTGCTGTCAGATTTAGTGGTTGTCATCAAAAAATGACAAATGTTCTGATATGACGCGCTTTCCCAAGGCAGATCAAATTTCGATCGCTATCATAGAATCCTGTAGGGACGGGTTTCGCTCGTCACTAATCAATTGCCACAAACAAATAGGAGTGCTAAACCCGAAAGGAGCATGATTTAATCTCAAATTAGGTTAATATTTTAGGGCAATACGGTATAATC
>NZ_JARPLU010000416.1:0-1144 GCF_032349615.1 Limnospira sp. PMC 1279.21
AATCTAAAGATGGAATGCCCGCATAGATGGAACGTTTAAACCCCTCATTGGCTCTCAAGTGGCGGGATGTACCCGTGGAGTAGTGAAAAAGTGTAAGCGTATGCCTTTAAGGGGAAAGGATGTGATGGAAAGCTAATGCCTAACTGTAATGGTTAGGATATGCCCACTAATCACGGTGTGGATATAGAGACCGCGATAAGTAAGAGTTTAATGGCGAAAGCGAGTTTAAAGACTAACGCAAGCATATAGCTTTGAAAGTTGAGGTCATAAAGCAGGGGGTTGTAACCCTATTCCCAGTGACAAAAGGGGTATCTACATCAGGAGCCGTGTGCTGGGAAACTTTCACGTATGGTTCTGAATGGGAGGGGATGGTGGTGACTCCATTCTCGACCCCTAACAAAATGCTCTTACCGTGAACCATGATTACTTACTGTCCAAAATTCATTGTCCCAGCATAATCAAACGCAACCTGAAACAATGGTTAAAAGCGGGAGTGCTAGACAACGGTGTATTCAAGGATACAGAAGCAGGGACACCACAAGGAGGGGTGATTAGCCCACTCCTAGCCAACATTGCACTGGATGGGATGGCTAGGTTAATTGAAACAATGTATCCCAAGAAAAAGGGAGTAATACAAGCAACCACAATAAGATACGCCGATGATTTCGTAGTAATATCACCTTCACTCGATATCATTGAACAGTGCAAAACTGCAATTTCCAAATGGTTAAAACCTGTAGGACTAGAAATCAAACCTGAAAAGAAAAGAGTGTGTCATACACTAAACCCCATACAATACGAGGGTAAAACTGAAGAGCCAGGATTCGATTTCTTAGGATTTAATATCAGACAATACCCAGTTGGAAAATACAAATCTGGAAAAACAGGTGGAATGGCAAGCCGACTCATCGGACATAAAACCTGCATAAAACCCAGCAGAAAAGCAGTTAAAGCCCACACAGAAGTGATTAAGGGTGTAATAAAAAAACATAAAATAGCACCCCAGTCAACCTTGATAAGTAGACTTAACCCGATAATACGGGGATGGTCAAATTACTACTCAGGGGCAGTTTCAACCGAAACCTTCAGTAAACTAGACCACATAGTGCGAAACGTTTAGGAGTCAAATAAGGCTGCAATGCCG
>NZ_JARPLU010000417.1:0-1136 GCF_032349615.1 Limnospira sp. PMC 1279.21
GTTGGGTTTCACCCAACCTACCTTCTGGGTTTCACTCAACCTAACAAATAAATTCTATCTCTGATTAATCTTGGATGGGGAAGCGCGCCCCCGTATCATTTGGATGAATGTCGTAGAATAGAGAGCAAATCCATATTTGGGATCGCCTAACGACTAGTCCCACCAAAAGCTGCCTCTTGGTGGATATTATCGGTTTCCACATCGTCAACTGTGCGAGCATCTTATTTATCAAACTTCAAAGCTATTATGAATCAAAAATTAGTCCAGTCTTTGGTGCAAATTATTCTGTCGCTCTCCGATGAAGATCGGCAATATCTGGAACGTGAAATCCAGAAATATTCTCTGGCTAAACAACTTGAAAATTTAGAAGATAAGCTAAAAATATTTGAAGCTAAATATCAGATGTCATCCCAGGAATTTTATCGACAATTCCAGGCTGGTAAACTTGCGGATTCAAGCGATTTTTTTGAGTGGAATACATATTATAAAATGCTGAATTTAAGCCAGGTTAAGATTTCTGATAAATCATGAAATTAGACCAATATATTGCCGCTATTAACGAGAAGCTGGCTGGTAGCCCAATCATTAGTGCAATCGAGATTAGTGATGAGAGAATTTTAGGCGATCGCCGATACTTTCGGGCTCGTTTGACCCTGATTAACAGCGACTTCTTAGAAATTGCTGAATCATTCACCATTCAATATAACCAAATTTTTACCTTAGATTATCGTTTCAATGGATCGATTCATCTAAACAACTGCTGAGAAAACGCTGGGATAGTGTTAAGCATTTTCCAGGTTTACCCAATTTTCCCCATCATGTTCATATCGGCTCAGAAATTAACGTCGAGCCAGGGCAATCTCGAAATATCTTAGAATTTATATATTTTATGGAATCTGAGTTAAGATAAACTATTAATCTTTATGTAAGATAATCTAAATAATTCTTTGTTCAGAAAAGCCAATCGCCATTTGTCAATCCTCTGGGAACTCTTCCAGGGCATCAAACATCACCTGCCAGGGGTTTTCTTTGGGCAGCAGGACAACCGCATTGCCCAATCGTTTAATCACCACTTCATCCCCAGAAAAACGATAACTCTTAGGCAAGAGTACCGCCTGACTATTCCCACTCATAAG
>NZ_JARPLU010000418.1:0-1122 GCF_032349615.1 Limnospira sp. PMC 1279.21
AAGCACGGTTTTGAAGTGGAGTTGGGGAAGGTGACTTCTCTTTCGACCATAACCGGTCGCCTATGACAAACTTCAGAATTCCAGGCAGTTTGGTATTCACAACTGTCCAGACCCAGATGGTTTTTTTTGAACCCACAAAAGTCTGAAGCTCATCAATTTGAGCTATTTCAGGAATTTCATAGTTTTCCTCATCAATGTGGGTTTCTGCAACTCTAACCCAGTTAAGTATTGTGTTGTGAGAAATACCAGTGACTCTCTCAATGGCTCGAAATCCCATGCCATTGAGGGACATTTTCACACAAAGCTCTTTGACATCAGAACTGTAACCTCCAGGACAGGGATTTTCTCGAAATTGGCGACCACATTCACGGCACAGGTAACTCTGTTTTCCCTGACGATGACCATTTTTGACTACTTTATGGCTTTGGCAATAAGGACAATCCATCTTGATTTATTTGAGAATATCATTTTCTATTATGCAACACCCAATCAAGACTATGAATAACGTATGGAAAGCTATCCCATGGGCTAAGGTTCAGCGGAAAGTTTTTAAGCTCCAAAAGAGGATATTTCAAGCATCTAAATCGGGACAGGACGCGAAGGCCAGAAGGTGGCAACGTCTATTGGTGAAATCATATTATGCCCGGCTCTTAGCAGTGCGGCTGTAGGGGCGGGTTCCACGGTCAGCCATGCTTCCCAACAGTCAGCTTAATGAACCCGCCCCCCAAGCGGGTCAAGGCCAAAAGACAGCCGGTGTCGATGGAATGATAGTAATATCTCCAGAACAAAGACTGACTTGAGCGGAGAACATTCAAGGAAATCTCAAAGCCAAAGCACTTAGGAGAGTATGGATACCAAAACCTGGCAGGGATGACAAATGCCCCCTGGGAATACCCACAATCCAAAACAGAGCGAGGCAAGCCTTGGTTAAGTCGGCACTTGAGCCTGAATGGGAATCAAGATTTGAAAGCACAAGCTACGGGTTCAGACCAGGCAGGTCAGCCCAAGATGCAATAGCTCGTATTTTCCTGAGTATAAACCAAGGGGAATACTATATACTAGATGCGGGTGCGAGACGTTCGGGTATGAAATAGGGCTGAAATGCCCGAAATAACTACCCGG
>NZ_JARPLU010000419.1:0-1102 GCF_032349615.1 Limnospira sp. PMC 1279.21
ATTTCGGGCATTGCATCCCTATTTCACTCCTAAACGTCTCGCACGCATAATATGATTTCACCAATAGACGTTGCAACCTTCGTGCCTTTGCGTCCTGTCCCGATTTAGCTGCTTGAAATATCCTCTTTTGGAGTTTGAAAACTTTTCGCTGGACTTTCGCCCATGGAATTGCTTTCCATGCGTTTTTCGTAGTCTTGATTGGTTTGGGTTTACCAAAGCCTTTCTTTAAACTCGCTTGCGCCATATATGCTCCTATTAGACTCTATTCTTGACAATCAAACCGCAACCTGTCAGCATATCCCTACCATTACAGTCGGGCGTTGGCTTCTGGTCACATCTCACATCCTCTAAGACTTGCGGTTACACTTATCCCTACTGATATCTCGACCAGATATTCAGAGTCTAAGAGGACTTAAAACGTTCCGTTTATATGGGCATTCCATCTTTAGATTTGTCCTATCCACCGGGGTACTTTTAAAGGTCTGTGTAGGTGTCTTGTAGAAAACCCTACTATTCCCCTTACCCTTTTGGGTGCAGCGTGTCAACCTGTTTCGCTGCTTCATAATTACGATGGTTCAAGCCAGACATTCGGTTTCCCTAATCATGGATGGTTGGCAGTGGTCTCGCTTCTGGTATTGGGTTATACCTCGGAGCCTTCCGTTCCCCGCTTCAATCCTGGGGTTGTGTATCCCAAAACTGGGGGTAGCTATCGCCGTTACTCTCAACGCAATTGTTAAGGAATCATTAAGATTTCAGTTTTTGCGTTTTGACCTTGAGTTCCCTGCCTTGTTCTGTGTATTTCTATACAAAACGTCGGGACATATAAACAGTTATGAGGATGGTCAGGAGTGCGCTCCTTATATTCAACCAAGGGGTTGAAATCCTCACCAGGCGGTTATTTCGGGTATTGCAACCCTATTTCATGCCTGAACGTCTCGGTTATGGTCGAAAGATAAGTCACCTTCCCCAACTCCAATTCAAAACCGTGCTTGCGAGTTTCCCAGCACACGGCTCCTGATGTGGATACCCCTTTTGACATCGGGAAAAGGGTAACGACTCCCTGCTTTTGTGATTTCAACTTTTGGAGCTAAATACAACATCA
>NZ_JARPLU010000042.1:0-32766 GCF_032349615.1 Limnospira sp. PMC 1279.21
GCCATGGATTCCGTTCTCAAAGCTGCGTCCTAACCACCTTGACTAATGCTATAAACGGAACGTTGTAACCCCTCTAATGCTCTGCCTATAAACAAGTGAGTAATGCTATTCACAAGGCAGTAGTGAAAAATGTAAGCGCATGGTTAGAGGGTGAAGGATGTGACCAGAAGCTAAAGCCCAATTGTCATGGTGGGGATATGCCCACAGGTCACGGTGTGGATATAGATACTGCGATTATTAGGAGTGTAGTGGCGAGAACGAGTTGAAAGACTACGTGCTGCATAAAGCTCTGAACATTGAAGTACGAAAGCAGGGGGTAGTAACCCTGTTCCGATGACAAAAGGGTATCCACATCAGGAGCCGTGTGATGGGAAACTATCAAGCACGGTTTTGAATGGGAGTTCGGGAAGGTGACTTCACTCTCGACCCCTAACTCCTAGAGGATGTGAGATGTAGCCAGAAGCCAATGCCCAACTGTAATGATTGGGATATGCGTGCGAGAAGTTCAGGTATGAAATAGGGCTGAGATGCCCGAAATAACTACCTGGTGGGGACTTAAGCCCCTAGTCGCTGGATATAAGAGGTTAATCTCTGACCATCCCTATAACTGTTTATATGTCCCAACGTTTGGAATTCAACCTTCCAAACAAGGCAGGGAACCCAAGGTCATAAACGAAGTGTCTAGTGGGAGTCGTGAACCGATTGAGCATAGAGTAAAGGGCAACGGCGATCGCCATCAGCCAAAATTCTGACTGTTTCCAGGATTGAATTGACAAAAAATTAGGTGTGTTCATCATCAATTTTTTCCCAAATATTACTATGGTGAAATACTCTAGCCATTATCTATCGGATACTAGGACATTCATCAATGGGGGTAATTTCCTACAGATGTAGATGTCTGGGTTGTCAATAATAGCCTAGCTAGATTATAGCTGGAAGGGGGGATTTATATAGCGATCGCCTGGAGAATATAGTCTCTCAACAGATAACTATATTGCTGTAAGTCTCAAATACTAAATATTATTATGATTTTCTGATAATGTTGATTTTTGTTAACAATATCTAAAATACATGGTATTTTCAGATAACATCCCTTACACTTTGCTGATAACAGTAGTTTATCAGTAACTTATTGATGATTGACATTAGTATATTCCCCCCGGCTCATGTAGTGATTAATCTTGTCCCAGTTATATTAGGTCAACAGAATACAGTTCCACAACTAGATATTCCCTACGAGCAAGTAGAACCAAACCCAGGAATATTGCTCGGCTATTTAATTGGCTATTTAGTGTTTGGTTTTTGATCATGGAAAATTTATCAAAGATGTGGAGTAGAAAATGCTTGGTTTGCTTGGATTCCCATTTTAGGAACCTATATAAATTTCGTGGCGGGGGATGAAGATAACCCGATTTTATGGACAATTTTGATGTTCATTCCCTGCGTCAATATTATTGCCATAATTTGGTTCATTAAAGCCTGGATTAGAATTTGTAAAAAACTAGAAAAAACTCCATGGTTAATTTTTTTGTGGATAGTTCCTGTGGTAGGAACCTTAGTTTTCTACTCCTATCTCGCTTTTGGTTAAGTTAATGTGGGAATCAAAATGATGCTAAAACTCAAGCACAGAAAAACGATATTTTGGTTTTTGATTGCCTTATTATCTGGGAGTTCCATGGCGGTATATTCCCAGTCAGAGATTAATTTTTTCATGAAAACTTTTGAACTTGTGTTATTTCAGCAATTGGCAACCGTGGTCATTTACCTAACCTGTTTTGGGGTAGATTTGCTAAAAAGTCGCTAATTGATGGGGAATTATAATGGTAGGTAAAACACTCAAATCGCCTGTTCTGCTTTCTCGCCAACAGCGACAAAAACGGATGTTTAGTTTAGCGATCGCCTTAATACCTATTATCGGTAGTATAGGGTTTAAC
Organism: Limnospira sp. PMC 1279.21; assembly: GCF_032349615.1. Taxonomy (NCBI): domain Bacteria; kingdom Bacillati; phylum Cyanobacteriota; class Cyanophyceae; order Oscillatoriales; family Sirenicapillariaceae; genus Limnospira; species Limnospira sp. PMC 1279.21. Next base: position 1,935 of record NZ_JARPLU010000042.1, read on the forward strand.
CTAGGTATTCATCTGGAGTTTTTGAGATGTCCGCTAATGCGATATGTGGGGGTTCCTTGTCCAGCCTGGGGGTTAACTAGATCGTTAATGGCTACAGTCAGAGGTGACTTAAATCAGGCGATCGCCTACCATTTATTCGGTCCCCTAATTTTCTTGGGTTTTGTGATTGCTATTATTCATCTAATTTTGGAAATTATCAAAAATCGAAAATTAGATATTTTTTATATTCACTGGTTAACTAATCCCCAGGTACAAATTTTGATTTTTCTGATTCTACTCGGCTATCACAGTGTGCGATTGCAACATTTGTGGCAAATTGGTAAACTGTATCCATCTTTCCTAAACTCCCCGATAGGACGCTTGCTCCTTAGCTAAATCTCCGATAGCATCTGAAGGCTATGATCATCAAAAATTTGCCAATCTTCCAGAATTCAGTTATGATGTGTAGGCATTGTTGCTAACTGAGGAGGATCATGAAAACCTGGTCGTGGATTTTACCCCTAGAGGCGATCGCTTGTTTAGACAAATCCCTAGGGGGTAACCATGAATAATAAAATACTCCGAAAAATCACTTATTTTATCAGCATTTTTGTCTTGACATTTTCCTTAAATGTCGCTTTTCACAGTCCCGCTTTCGCTCAATTTTCCTTATCTCCCGCCTCATCAACCACTGATCAGCAAAGTCAAACCTTTTTGTGGAATGTCAACCGCGCTTATAGCTGTGGTGCTAGTTGGTGTAGCAAAGTTTATTTAGGTGGCCAAGGTTTTCGTGGCGGATTAACCCTCGGTGCGCGACGGAGTTTAGAACAAGATGACCGCGAAACTGCCTTAACCTTAGAAAGACGTGCAAAATTAGTACAGGAAGCCTTTAATCGAGGTCTCCGCAATATTAGCAGAAATCAAGAATTACCACCAACATATCATCGAGAAGATTGGCAGTTTTGGCGGTTGTTTAATAATGATAAACCTCTCCATCCATTTACGCCGCAATTAAATATAGGTATTAAGAATAATGAAACGGTAATTTATACTCAACCAGATCCTGATTTACGCATCCCTAGAGTTGTAGTAATAACCGTCAATAATCATGATGCCATTGTTAATGGCACAACAGTTGAAGAATTAGCATCAGTTTGGCGAGACCAAATCACCCAATATGCTAGTGAGGCATTATGGGGCAAAGAATTTGATGCTCAATATCCTTTAGCAAGAATTACAATCAGCTTGGTTATTGTGGGATTTACTTTCCTATGTCTGAGGCTGATTTCGGGGTTAAGCAAATTACTAACACAATGGCGCACTCGAATTAAAATAAAATTAAAATATCTGGTCGATGAGGCGAAAGTTAACCCCGAGACCTTATCAGGAGAAACTATTTCTGATGCTGTAGTTAACCAGCATGAAGACATCAGTTATGATGCCGATGAAGTTGAGGATGTGAAAAGTAATGGTCAACGCTATAGTTCAGGTTATCTCAATCAAAAGATTCATGAAAAAATCAATCAAATCCCTAAACTGATCGCCAGGAGATTAAATAGTCAAGTATCACTTCAGCAAGAAAAAAACTTAGTAGAATTATTGCGGAGATTTCTGTTTATAGGGAAATTATTAGTTATTTTAATGGGTATCAGTTTAATTTGTTTTGTATTTCGGCAAACTCGTCCTTTAATTATTATGTTTGCCTATCAAGCAATTCTGATACCTAGCCTGTGGATTAGTATTAGCTTAATTGATAAGCTGTTAGATTTTTTCATTGATAATACCTTAAATAGTTGGGCTAAAGAAAAACAAGAATCCCATCCTAATTCTAACCGTTACACTATGAGAGTTAGCACCTATTCTCCGGCGCTAAAAGGTGGTAAAAGTTGGATTTTCTCCGGTCTGGGAATTTATTTAACTGTGGTTATCCTGGGCATCAATCCGGCTTTCCTAGCCGGGGCGGGAGCCTTCGCTTTATTAACTGCTTTTCTATCTCGAAATTTAATAGAAAATATGTTAAATGGCATCTTAATTTTTATTACAGACCGTTATGCTGTCGGTGATGTAGTCCAAATTGGCAATTTAGCCGGAGCCGTAGAAAGCATGAATTTGTATTGTACTAATCTCCGCAATTTAGATGGTCAATTAATAACTATTCCTCATGGTCAAATCACCACAGTTATTAATAATACTAAAGACTGGTCAAGGGTTAACCTAGGCTTGAAAATTGCCTGGGATGCTGACATCAAAAAGGCTATGGAAATTATTCTTAAAGTCTGTCACAAGATGCAAAATGAGGCGGAATGGTCAGACAAGATTTTAGAACCTGCTGAGATTCTGGGAGTTGACGATATTTCCCATGAGGGAATTGTGATCCGGTTTCTGGTTAAAACTATACCTAGCCAACAATGGGCGGCAGCAAGGACCCTGCGGTTACGACTCAAACAAGCCTTAGATGAAGCAGAAATTGCCCTAGGTGTTCCTCAGCGTTCCTTATGGTATAATAAACATGATAATCAAACTTCTGAGGATTTCCTGAATTTGCTCAAGCCCTGATTATTAGTTAATTTATGTACTCTAATCAACCCGATATTGGTTATGTTCCTACCCCTCAAGATTTGCTAGAGGATGTTCTCCGTTGGGTGAAAGTTGGTGCTGATGATGTTTTATATGACCTAGGTTGTGGAGATGGACGGGTAGCGATCGCCGCCGCCGAAAAATTTGGCGCGAGGGGAGTTGGTATTGATATTGACCCCGATCGCATTAAGGAAGCCACAGAAAATGCCCAAATAGCCGGAGTTAGCGATCGCGCCATCTTCCGTCAAGCCAACCTGTTTAACAGTAATTTTCAGGAAGCCACAGTTATCTTTATTTATCTGTTACCTCAGCTTAACCTACGCTTAAAACCCCAATTATTCCAACAACTACAGCCGGGAACCCGCATTGTCTCCCGCGACTTTGATATGGGAGAATGGACCCCGGACGCTGTACTGCATTTAACCCACCCCGAAGAGGAATGCACATTCTATTTTTGGAGTATCCCAAGTCCGGTAAAATAATAACTGTTATTCAGATTCGTAAAAACCAGAAGGTGAAATGGGAACAATGTTAGTTTGTTGCTGGTTATTTAGGGCGCGGTTATTCCACACAGCGATCGGCAACCACAAAAACCTAAGATGCTATTAACACTATACCATGAAAATTGCGATTCTATCCCAAGATAGTTCCCTTTACTCTACTCGGAGACTGAAAGAATCAGGGGAACAGCGGGGTCATGAGATGCACGTAATCGATTACCTGCGCTGCTACATGAATATTACCTCCCATAAACCCATGGTTATGTATGGGGGAAAACCCCTAGAAGGATTTGATGCCATTATTCCTCGTATTGGTGCATCTAAAACTTTTTATGGTACTGCTGTTGTCCGCCAATTTGAGATGATGGGTGTGTTTACTCCCAATGAGTCTCAAGCCATTTCTCGGTCTCGTGATAAGCTGCGTTGCTTGCAATTATTAGCCAGAGAAGGCATAGGTCTTCCGGTGACAGGATTTGCCCATTCTACCAAAGATATTGATGGTTTGATTAACGTAGTTGGTGGGGCCCCCTTAGTGATTAAACTGTTAGAAGGAACCCAGGGAATTGGTGTAGTTTTAGCTGAAACATACCAGGCGGCTAAGTCTGTAATCGAGGCTTTTCGGGGACTTGATGCCAATATTTTAGTCCAGGAATTTATTAAGGAAGCTGGGGGGGCAGATTTACGCTGTTTTGTAGTTGGTGAAAGGGTGGTGGCTTCCATGAAACGCCAAGGCGCAGAAGGAGAATTTCGATCTAATCTTCACCGGGGAGGAAGCGCCCAAAAAGTCAAATTAACCCCAGAGGAAAGATCAACCGCTGTCCGCGCTGCTAAAATTATGGGGCTGAAAGTGGCGGGGGTGGATTTATTACGATCCAATCATGGACCTGTGGTAATGGAAGTTAACTCCTCACCGGGACTAGAAGGAATTGAGACAGCAACAGGAGTAGATGTACCTAGGAAAATTATGGAGTTTCTGGAAAAGTATGCCGCACAAGGTAATGCGCGCGATCGCACCCAAGGTTAAAATTTACGATCCAACTAGCCAATTTAATGATATCCTAGGGAGGTAGGTTTCTTTTGTGTATTAACAAAGTTGGATAATTATGGAAGTTAATGACCTAGGATTTGTTGCCAGCATTCTTTTTGTGCTAGTTCCTGCCGTGTTTCTTCTGATTCTGTATATCCAAACCCAGAGTCGCGAAGGCAAAGAAGGATAAACTCACATTTTGCCAGTTTTTTCCCAATTAAAAAAGCGCCGAGGCTATTAGCCAATAGCGCTTTTTTAGTCATGATTTTAGTTAAAGCATTCCCGTTGCCACCATCTGGCGTTGATAGCCAATATTGGCTTCTTTTAGGCGTTTGACCGCTTCCGCCAAGCGATCGCAATCAGCAATCAGACTAATCCTAACATAGCCTTCTCCTCCCGCCCCAAAAGCATTACCTGGAGTCACCACCACCCCAGTTTGTTGCAGGACTGATAGGGCAAAATCCGTTGAGTTCATACCCACGGGACAGGGAGCCCACAAATACATCGCCGCTTTGGGTTTAGGAATATTCCAGCCTAATTCTCCCAATTCTCGGACTAGAAAATCCCGGCGGGTGCTATACCTATTTTGTACCTCTTCTAAGTAGGAATCTGGCAAATTTAAAGCTGTTTCTGCCGCCGATTGTAAAGCCGAAAATAAACCATAATCTAAGTTTGTTTTCAGAGTTCTTAATCCCTGAATTACTCGCGAATTTCCCACCACAAAACCTACCCGCCAACCCGCCATATTATAGGTTTTTGACATGGTATGGAACTCTACCCCAATCTCTTTACCTCCCGGAATTTCTAGTAAGCTAGTCGGTTGATAACCATCAAAAGCTAGTTCCGCATAACAGAGGTCATGAACCAATAGAATTTGATGTTTGTGGGCGAAAGCCACCAAATCCTCAAAAAACTCCCTGGGGGCGGTTGCACCTGTGGGATTATTAGGATAATTAAAATAGAGAATTTTGGCGCGATCAGCAATATGATCCGGGATATCTGCTAAGTCTATAATCCAATCATTTTCTGGTTTCAGGCGAATTTTGTAAACATCCCCCCCAGAAATTAACGGACCCCGAAAATGGGCGGGATAAGCCGGATCTGGCGATAAAACCACATCTTGAGGGTTGACATAGGCTAAGGCTAAATGGGTGAGACCTTCTTTAGACCCTAATAGGGGTAAGGCTTCACTATTGGGGTCTAGGTTAACTCCATAGCGACGGTGATACCAACGAGTAATGGCCGCGCGGAAACTAGCAGTCCCTTCAAAGGGTGGATAGCCATGATTGGCTGAATTTCGCAAGGCGGCGATCGCCGCTTCTACTACAGGTTCAGGAGTCGGTCCGTCCGGGTTTCCCATACCCAAATCAATTAAATCAAGGCCTTGTTCACGGGCATGGGCTTTTAATTCATCTAATCGCGCAAATACATAGGGGGGAAGCTGTTTAACCCGATCTGCTGGGGTAATCCAATCTAAATTCATGTTGATTTCTGGTTGTTAACTTAAAAGTCAGTCGAGGGAATAGGGGGCGGTTTGACAGGTGAGTTGATAGTGCAATTTATTTTGATTAGTGATTAATTGCCCCAGACCTGAAGACAGATTAAACCGCCCATAGTTAACCTTTAACTCTTAGTTGCGCCCACAGGTACAGTAGTAGAAACCATGGCTGCCATTAATGATTCTGGGCAAACTTTAAAGGGTAGTCGGTGAATGTCAGACTTTTCACCACAGGCAATTTCTGCCCCATGCCTTAACTCGGCTAAGGTAATATTTCCTAACCCCAAATCCGCCAAAGTTTGGGGTAAGTGGATATCGCTATAAAACTTCAACAGTTGCCCTCTAGCAGAAGCTGCTAGTTGATTTCCTTGCAACATTTCTTCTAGGCGCAACTGTACTAAAATGCCATAGGCGACTTTTTCTCCGTGAAGGGTCTTGTGGGTGGCAGATAGGTGAGTTAAACCATTATGGACGGCATGAGCCGCTACAGTCCGACACTGCGCCCCCCCTAAACCACCGATCGCCCCAGCCAGTAAAACTGTGGCATCAACCACTTCTCGCCAGGTTTGGCTTCCGGGTTCATTGAGGGCTGCTACGGATTTTTGAAACAAAATGTCCCGCAGGACTCTCGCCTGTTGCACTGCTGCCACAATCAGGGTTTCTTCTGAATGTCCGCTACTGACTGACGCTTCATACCATTTGGCGATCGCATCTCCAATACCAGCAATTAAAGTCCGCATTGGCGCTGTTTGAATCAGGCTATAGTCCAGGATTAGCAAATCAGGACACTTGGCTAACCCTACATCATACAAGAATGCTCCCTCATTTGTATAGATATTTGATAGGGCAGTCCAGGCGGCGCAGGTCGCCCCAGAGGTGGGAATAGTTATAATGGGTACTCTCGTCCTATAAGCTAGGAGTTTGGCAAGATCTAAAGCCTTTCCGCCGCCAACTCCGATCACCAAGTCCCCTTGATGGTCCGCGCCAATTTGTTGGAGTTTCTCTAAACTGCTTTCGCTACAGTCGGGGGTATAGTTAGCCCAATTAGCCTTGAGTTGATGGGTTTCTATAATCGGTTGTAAATGGGGTTGAATTAATTTTAGGGTGCGATCGCCTCCCACTATTACCGGACGACTACCAAAGGCGGCGATCGCCTCTCCCGCCTCCGCCAGTCTGTCAACTCCTCGAATTACCTGGGCTGGGGCAATACTTAATGCCGGAGTTGGGCTGATATAAGTGGTTTTGGTCAATAGGGGAGAGGATAAAGGTTCCATACAGGCCCTCGCAAAATTCGTTAAGTCGCTAATTCTAGCCGATTTTACTCATAACTGGGAAGATCTCATCCCATTAATTTTGATTTTACATACATTGGGCTAAAACTTCCACCGTTTGCTCTCCGGTTTTCTGCCAGGAAAATTCTTGACATCTACTGAGTCCTTTTTGTCTAAGTTGTCCCGCCATTTGTGGATCGCTGATTAGGGTTTTCATGGCGGCGCTGATCTCTTCTACTTCATAGGGATTTATCAGTAGGGCTGCCTCTCCAGCTACTTCCGGCAATGATGCTAAATTTGACGTGATTACAGGGGTTCCACAGGCCATAGCTTCTAACACCGGAAACCCGAAACCTTCCCATAAACTTGGGAAAACTAAGGCGATCGCCTGATTAATTATTGACGGTAATTCCCCCGCTGCCACATAGTCTAAAAATTTTACCTGTTCCCTTAGTCCCAATTCTTTTACCTGTTGTTTTAATAGGGGTGTATAGGTGCTGTCACTCGGCCCCGCTAACCACAGTTCATAATCTTTCGGTAATTCGGAAAATGCTGTAATTAGCCTCGGTAGATTTTTATAATGATCATGGCGACCAATATACAAAAAGTAGTTTTGCGTCGGTAAATCTAAAAATTGAAACCTCTGGCGATCGTACCCTAATAAAATTGGAGTGATTTTCCTGGCACTAATTCCTAACATCTCCACTAAACTATTCCCCGTCGCTTCCGAATTGCAAACAATATGTTCCGCTTGTTTTAGCACCGCCGGAACATAGGATTTAAAATAAGCTGTTAATCGCGACCCTCGCTTCGGAAATTTTAGCGGAATTAAATCATGAGCCATTACTATTGACCTACAACCTGTATATAAAGGCGCTTCTGGTAGGGGTGAAAATAACAACGTAGCGCCTGATTTTTTATAGATTAATGGTAACTTAAATTGAGTCCAAATTAATCGCCTCAAATGTCCCTTTGTACCATGGTCAGGTGTCATATTATTCGGAATTTTCTGGCATTCATAACCACCTATATCATCAGCAGTTAGCAATAAAGGCTCTAGGGGTTTCAACCAGGGTATAAGATTAGAAGCATATACTGATATACCTGTGGCTTTCGGTATTAAAACTGATAGATTAATTGCTAACTTACCCTTCAATTATCATCTCCTCAATAAATCTATATAAATAGTAATTATCGCCTGGCTTAATATCCCCATATTCCATAACTTACTCCTTGAGGATATATTCATTTATGTCAATATTCCATCAAGAGCCGATAACTTTTACTTTGGATGTGGACATAAATTTTTCCTGCCACTATTTCCCATTCTCTTATAATAGGTCAATAAAGGGAGTTTGTCAATAGGTAATTATGGGTATTTAGTCAAAAGCGATCGCACTTCATAACCAGATATATCTGAGGTTAAATGAATATTTTATATGGATTCGATGAAGTCCATTAAATTGTCATAATTTCTATCAACAACCTAGCCATTTGTGGCTGTATGCTTGACAAAAACCAGTTTTTGTGAAAAAATATCATACACATGGTATCGTGGCTGTTTTTTTGAGAATTTTAGGCTATAAGTGAGACCTAAGCCATTTTTAGCCTCTGGAGTTAAGTTAAATCTTGTGGGTAACGATTCCCAATTGTTGTAAATGCTGACCGAGTTTAGATGGTGTCTGAGAGGGTTGGCTATCCTCTACAGAAACCGATGCTGATGTGTCTGACGGTAACTCTTCTGGGAGAGGAATCCAATGACCACGGCTATCATACCAACGCAGCCAAAAGCGCTTTAAGCCTTGGTATTCTCCAGACCACAAGCCGAGACCCAAATCTAATCCAGGAAACCAAAACTGATTGTTGTTTAACTCCTGTTTCTGATAGCGATCGCCTAACAGCTTAAACAACTGTAAACTATTGGTAGTATAGTCAAAAATCACATAGAAAGGAATCCCCAGAATTTGCTCATAAACCTCCCAAGCTGTAGGTTGTTGAGGTGATGATGGTTGTTTGGCTGATTCATCTTGGCTAGGGAGAAACTCCATAACCATTGCTGGTCGTCGTCCTTCCTGCCAGGTATAATAGCCTTGTTTCCGAGGTAAATCAACTAGAGACTCAGATAAACCAACTACCGCAAACCAATCGGGATATTCGCACCAGGTGGGGTTTAATGGGTCATAATAGAGACTCATATTATTAGCCATCAAAATCCGATCTCTCGAATATTGAGGAGGTGCAAAAGTGAAGCCAAATAATTCCGACTGTAGCTGATGATAGCTGTGATTATCTCCGGGCTGTTTACACTTTTTTATATCCATAATAACTAACCACTATTTACTGCAAATTATTTTATCTCAAAAACCTATATTTTACATAGTCTACAACTCCCATTAATTTAGCTAAACTAGCCTGATAATAACGGGGAAAAGTGATTAGGGAAACCACAGTAATCCGTAGTATTCGATACCAGCAAGCCGAACTTTTAGCGTGTTTTTCTAAACTCAGCAGATAGCTATAGATACTATGTTTGAGTTTCAGATGAGGATTTCTCCCAGTAATCGATGAGGGATGGTGAATTACCCCAATGTGGGGAGTCATCCCAATTTGATGTCCGAGTTTACTATAACGCAAACACAGGTCAAAATCTTCGTAATATAAAAAATAATCTTCATCAAACTGAGGACAGTTTCCGAATTTTTTGAGATTCATTAACAAGCTACAAGCGGTAACCCAGGTAGTGGGGATACAATCAGAGACCGATGCGGGGAGATGCTGTTGCTGGACAATCAAGCCAGTTTCCTGTATAAATTCTCCTCCCCCAAACCAAACCCGTCCATCAGGTTGATAAACTAATGTTCCCAAAATTGAGAATTGGGGATTTTTCCTCAAGACCGCTAAAATTTGGTTAGGGGTATCTTCTGGAATGACAACATCAGGATTAACTAGCCACACCCAAGCATTGTTGTCTCGCTGATAAACCCACTGTAACCCCAAATTACAGGCGCGACCAAATCCTAAATTGTGGGAAGCATCTAAAATAATGACTTGTTTGGTGTGTAGTTTCCAGATGCTTTTATCTTGGGGGGAGTTGTTGACAATAATAATCTGATGGTCAAGACTTGAACTATTAGCGATAGATTGAATGAGTGTCTCAATCAAATCAGTAGAGTGATAATTAACAACTATCCAATAAATCACAAAAGCTGGTTTTAGATATAATCATAATTTGGGTTTATAGAAATAACCCCAGGGTAGCCATAATTAGGCTGAAAACAGCATATATATTTCTGCACATATTCCCATTCTTATATAGTAAGTCAAGTCGGATAATTTGTCAATAGTAGGGATGAAAAAAAGATGGTAGGAACAATGGGGAAATTGCTCCTACGCAGAAAAGGTAAGAGATGAACAGATTAAGAAAATCCCATCAAGTCAATTCCACCTGAGAATCATCTCCCAACATAAATCGTAAAGCCTTGGGTCTTTGTGGTGCGGTAGTCAATTGAGCGCGGCGACCAATTAGAGTATCAACAATGCGGTGATTAATATTAACAATTTTCGCCTCGGATAAAATCACGCTATGCTCAATTTCAGCATCAATCAAATTTACAGCATCAGCAATACTGGTATAAGGACCAATAAAACTATTTTCCAGGTGACAATTTTCGCCAATTATGACGGGACCCCTAACAGTACAGTTAATCAACTTAGTTCCCCGACCAATTTTAACCCGTCCAATAATCTGACTTTGGGGGTCAACATCTCCTTCAACATTATAGGTAGAACGTTCATCCAAAATAATCTGATTAGCACTGAGTAAATCATCTTTTTTACCCGTATCTAACCACCAACCATCGAGGGTGCAAGCATCGACTTGCTTATCAGTGTTGATTAGTTGTTGAATCGCATCAGTAATTTCCAACTCTCCCCTAGCGGAAGGCTGAATATTTGCTATAGCCTCATGAATAGTATTATCAAAGAAATAAACCCCGACTAAGGCTAAATTAGAGGGAGGATTTTTAGGTTTTTCTATTAACTGTAATACCCGACCATTATCACCGACAACGGCGACACCGAAAGAGGTAGGATTTTCGACAGGTCGCAGCAAAATCAAACTATCAAGCTGCTTTTGTGTAAACTGTTCCAAAAAGGGAGATAGGGGATTTTGAATCAGGTTATCTCCCAAGTACATAATAAAGGGAGAATTACCCAAAAAAGGCTGGGCAATTTTTACGGCATGAGCGAGACCAGCAGGGGTATCTTGCAAAATATAAGTAATTTTTGCGCCAAATCGATCGCCTTTACCTGTCAAACTTTTAACTTCTTCGCCAGTTTCAGGACTAATAATAATGCCAATATCGGTAATTCCCGCCGCGACAATTCCTTCAATTCCGTACCATAAAATAGGTTTATTAGCGACGGGAACGAGTTGTTTTGCACCAGTATAAGTGAGGGGTCTTAGTCGAGTTCCTTTACCACCAGAAAGAATTAATGCTTTCATGAAAATTCACCTAATTAGGACTGTTTTAGAAAAGTTTTTAACAGGCTAGAAGCCTGTTTTAGTGATGTTTTAGCCTTGGTTAACTAGGGTTTTGAGCATAGTTCGGAGTCCAGACCGCCACTGAGGAGGATGATTTCCCAGGAGGGTGGCTAACTTTTTACCATTCAAAACCGAATAAGCCGGACGACGCGCGGGAGTAGGATATTCAGCGGTTGTAATGGGAATAACCTGTTGAATTTTCAGAGGTAAACCCAATAATTTAGCTTCCTCAAAAATAGCGATCGCAAAATCATACCAACTGGTAACACCACTATTAGTATAATGATAGATACCAGATGTTTCTGAATTTAATTGGGGAATTAACCGGACAATTGCGGTAGCTAAATCTCCTGTCCAAGTGGGAGTCCCCACCTGATCCATGACGACTTTCAACTCTTCTCGTTCCCCACCTAAACGCAGCATAGTTTTGACAAAGTTTCCGGTTCCTCCTGCGCCATAAACCCAGGCGGTGCGAATAATGGCATAATTCGCATCAGTGGCTAAAATGGCTTGTTCTCCGGCTAATTTTGATGCACCATACTGTCCTAATGGGTTAGTGGGGTCGGTTTCGACATAGGGATGACTTTGGGTTCCATCAAAGACATAATCGGTGGAGACGTGAATTAATTTAGCATTAATCCGCTGGCTTTCGGCGGCTAAAATACCGGGTGCTATGCCATTAATAGCGGTGGCTAAATCGGTTTCTGTTTCGGCTTTATCAACGGCTGTATAGGCGGCAGCATTAACGACTATATGAGGTTTAATCTCTGCCATTAATGATGAGATAGCATCAGGTTTAGCTAAATCTAGGGTATCTCGTCCGACGGCGAAAACCTCACCCAGGGGAGTGAGTAAAGGTTGTAATTCTGAGCCTAATTGTCCGTTTTTTCCGGTTAGTAAAATACGCATTATTCAAAAAGCTCTGCATTGGTCAAAGTGTTGCCATTTTTATCTTTTTCAGATAACTTAGGTTCTAGGGATTCTAGGGGCCATTCAATGGCGATATCTGGGTCATTCCAGAGAAGCGATCGCTCATACTGTGGTGCATAATAATCAGTGGTTTTATAGAGAACCTCAGCTACAGGAGAAGTTACTAAAAAACCATGAGCAAATCCGGGAGGAATCCACAATTGTTGCTTATTTTCAGCACTCAGATAATAGCCTACCCACTGACCAAAAGTTGGGGAACTTTTCCGAATATCTACTGCTACATCAAAAACTTCTCCTAGGACTACCCTAAGTAGTTTACCTTGGGTTTGTTGAATTTGATAATGGAGACCCCGCAACACTCCTTGACTAGACCGAGAATGATTGTCTTGTACAAAGTCTGTGGTTACACCTGTTTTTTCGGTAAATACTTTCTGGTTAAAACTTTCAAAGAAAAAACCGCGATCGTCTCCAAAAACTTTGGGTTCTACCAGGAAAACATCAGGAATTTTCGTGGGAATAACGTTCATTTGACAGTTCCGCAAAATGGCATCAATATCTAGTTTACTATATGGGGGGATATCAAATCATTAAAGTTGAGTAATTTGCACAATTACCTTTCCATTGAGGCGGACAAATTGATGTTTATCTGGGTCATAAACCCAAGCCTTGATTTGTGTTTCTCCGGGTGGTAGAGATTCGGGGGGGAGGGTGGTTGTCCATCTTGATTGTTGGTAGCGATCGCTTTGGAGAATATCGGCTAAGTCAGGACTGTATAAGTTCACATAAGCACTAGCAAAAAATAGCTGTTGGTCGTCTTTAGATAAAAATACTAATTGTGGTTGTTGGTCTCGGTCTGGTAAAATTGCCCAACCTCTGAGAGTTAAGGATTCTGATGATTGAATGACTTGGGGGGAATTAGTATTTATGGGAAAGTCAATATAACCATAGTTTAACTCAGGATTATCGGTGAATTGAAGTTGGTCAGCGAAATTTCTAAAGCCGATATTTTGGAGATATTCGACACCTTCTTGAATCCACCAAGTCGATCTACTGAGGGGGAGCAAACAACGTTGAGGTGAGTTTTGAAAAAAGGTTGATTGTGAGTCCAAATAGGGAAATAAATATAGACAAGTTTGCGCGGTTTGGCTATAAAATAAATTGGTCTGAACTCTGGCGATCGCATTTCCTGAACTCACCCAAACCAAACAGGCTAAAATTCCACAAATAAAGCTATAAATTAAAGTAGGAATAGGCAAGTTAAAACTAGGATATTTCTCAGAAATCCACTGAATGCTGAGATAAACTATGGCAATTAGTAATAATGTGCTATGGCTAGTATAGCGAACGGCTGTTAGGGGATAGTTCGCGCCCAAATCGACCCTTCCCCAGGTCATTAATAGAGATGTTAATAGGGCAAATATTCCCAAAGAAATCCAGGGACTAGCATCTAAAAATGTTTGAAATTTCCAGTATTTTCGGCTATGATAGTATAGTAAATACAGGAAAAATATCAGAATTACCAACCCCAATAACCAGGAGATTTGGGGAGATTGAACTATGGGTGCAGCCAGAACATTTAACCAGAAATGAATAAAGGTATAAACTCGCACCCAACCGGAGAGGGTAATAGATAATGGTTCACGTTGATAACCAATGGCATATAATCCACAGGATAGCAAAAAGAGGAGTAACCAAATAAGCGATCGCTTTCTTTGCTGTGTAGCATTTCCTGGTAGAGAAATTAGGGAAGGGATAACCGCCAACCAGGACACCAAACCTTGGGCGGAGGAAAAACTAGCGATCGCACATAAACCAGCAGCTATCAAGAACTTATAGCGATGATTTAAGGGACTTGGCATGAAGATTAACACCGCGAAAATCAGGCAAAAATTAATCAAAAAAATGGGGATTTGAAACCCCCAAAGCCATTCTTGATTGAGTGAAAAAAACAGGATACAGGTGAGCAAATTAGCCAGATGAAAGAGGTAAATATGAGTTACCCCATTTGCCAAAACTGACAATTTATATAACCCCAAAAACGAGATAATTGCCAGACCCAGACTAAAATATAATTCGGCTTTAATATTCCATTGGGAGAGGAAACCCAGACCGATAAAAATCAGTCGAGGAAAGAGAATTCTATGGGTGTTGTGGAGAGCAAATAAATCAGCAAAGGTTAAATTCCCGGTAGCGGTCTTTTCAAATAAACCGGGTAAAACCCACTGGTCAAAGGAAGGCACATCTACAGCAAAGTACCCCACAAAAGCGATCGCACATAGTACAGGAAGGAGATAACAAATCCACAATCCAGGATGAAATTCAAGTAGCGATCGCCGAGGGGTATCAAACATTTAAAGTCAATTAGGCTTATCTCAAGTTAGTGATACTTTCAAACTTACCTGTGAGTCGGCTAAACAGCATTTGCAGAACCGTGCGCTTCCCGATATTAACCTTAGTATTGACTGCCATACCAGACTGCAATTTAATCTGAATTTCCTGTCCTGGTACATCTTCATTGAGCATAAAATATTGTCTTTCCAACTTAATATTTGCCCTAAAGGAAAAGAATGGGCGACTTTCTTCAGGGGGAATAGCATTTTGGCTAATCCATATCAACTCACCCGGAACCGTGCCAAACTCATTAGAAGGGAAGGCATCAATATTAACTTCCACCCCAATACACTGCTCATCAGCAATGCCAATTTCCTCTCGTGCCGCCGCCGAAGTAGGACAGATGCAGTCTTTTTCCACCTGACACTCAATCACCTCTCCTGCCACTTCCTTACCATCAAAAGGAGTCAACAACTCCCGTTTCGTCCGCAGAGCATTTAACACCAGTGCCATATCACTGTTATTGATATGAACCTCTGCTTTTAAGCCTTCATCATCATCTAAAATCGTGACCAGAGGTTGAGTTTGTTGAGCCTCAAAATAGGCTTCATCACAACGGGAAGGCATAGGATCGCCAGGTCGGAGAATGGAATTGATGACATAGGAGCAAATCTCATCCTCATTCATATCCAAAGCAGCATTAGATTTAGTCGAAGGCTCCAATTCAAAGATAATCCCCGAAGCAGGTGCTCTCAAAACCTGAGTATTTCTCTGTTCCTGCAACTTTTCAATTTGAGACTTAATGTCAGAGATTCTTTTTTCATTGTCCAATCGCAAACGGCTGAGTTGAGAATCGGCGCTGGCAATTTGTTTATGATTTTCTTGAATACGACTGTAGATATCTCTAGCCCAGGAATCCTTAGTATTTTGCAACTCCTGCTGAGTGCGAGCAATAGATGTCTGGATACGCTGTTCCTCATTCTGTAGCCGTTCAATTTCGGCTCTTTGTTGTTCAATATCCCGGCGGCGCTGATTAATTTCACCTTGTCGTTGTTGAATTTGGTCTTGTTGTCGCAGCACCTCATTTTGGTTTCTGAGGATATCCTGTTCTTGCTGTTTGCGTTGCAGGTCAGACATAGCCCCTTGCTCAACCAACGGAGAAATTTGAGCTAAAATCGACTCATTAACACTCAGGAGTTCCTCAGACTTAGATAACTGATTGCCAGCCAAGTTTAACTGCTGTTCTGAATAGGTCAATTGATTTTCAATATAGCGCAGTTGTTGACGGGCAGCCGCCAGGGTATCTTGATTTTGAATCGATTGTTTTTCCAGTTCTTGAATTCTCAGTTCACCCGCCGCGACTCTGGATTGGTATTCAGCGCGATAGTTAGCGACCAAACCCGCCATATTCGGGCTAAAACTGACAGCAGTTCCTCGGCCATGGTAAAGTTCGTCCACCAAGGATTGTAGAGTTTGATTTTCTTGAATGCGAGCTTCTCGGTCTCTGACCAAATCTGCTAACTCTGGGGGTAAGTTAGTAGTAATTTGATTATTAACAATGCTCTCATAGAACTCGTTTTCCTTTTCTAGGGCGGCTCGCAAACTTTCAACCGCGCGCAGATCAGCGCTAGGATTAGTGGGGCTAAAAGTAAGTATAGGCTGATTTCTTTCGACCCGATCGCCATTTTCCACGTGCAAGCGGACCACCGCGCCAGTAGTTGGGGCTTGAATTTCCCTAGCTCCCGATGTCAGGGCCAATTGTCCCATAGCTGGAACCGTTTGCTCAATATTAGCAAAATAAGCCCAAATGACCGATGTGGTGCTTACTAGCATAATCATCCACAGAAACAAGTGGGAGAGGAGGCCAGGTTTTTCTAGGATGACCGGTTGTTCAGAAATAGATGCTGATTTCATAAGTCCTGTTATCTGTTGTTCAATACCAATAGAAAATGCTTAAAAACTCGACTCCTCTACCACCAATGACGTTGACCGCCTTACTGTTGTGCCTCTTGTTGTTGATACAGGCAATAGTAACGTCCTTTGATAGCCATTAACTCATCATGGGTTCCTTGTTCTACAATGGAGCCTTGATCCATCATAATGATAGCATCCGCATTTTTGATAGCGCTGAGGCGGTGGGTAATAAAGAACACGGTGCGATCATGAAATTCTTGACTGAGATTTTGACTAACTAAGCGTTCTGACTGATAATCGAGGGCGCTAGTTGCCTCATCAAGAATCAATAGCCTTGGCTTTTGTAGAACCGTGCGGGCGATCGCAATCCGTTGTCGCTGTCCACCAGAGAGACCCGAACCACGCTCACCCACCACCGTATTGTACCCATTAGGTAAACCCATAATAAACTCATGGGCATCAGCCACCTTAGCTGCTCGGATAATTTCATCGGTACTAGCTTCTGGGTTAGTGAGGGCGATATTTTCCTGTACTGTCCCACTAAATAGCAAAGTATCCTGAAGCACCACCCCAATTTGACGACGGAGGGAATATAGTTCCACCTTATTGATATCGTAATTATCAATTTTAATCCGGCCCGACATAGGTGGATAGAGACGTTCGAGGATTTTCATCAACGTACTTTTACCGGAACCACTCAACCCCACAATTGCCACAAAGGAGCCGGCCGGGAATTCTAAATTAATATTTGCCAATTGCAAAGGGCCACTGGGTCCAAAACGGAAAGATACCTCTTCAAAGATAACAGAGCCATCAATTTCCGGCATGGGGATATTATTGCGATCGGCTTCGTCAGCTTCAGGAGCCGTATCTAAGACATCTCGCAGACGTTCTACAGACATTCCCACCTCTTGGAAACTTTGCCACACACTGACAAAGCGCAACAGAGATCCGGTCACGTTTCCAGCAATAATTCGGAAGGCAATCAATCCCCCGAGACTCAGTTCATTATTAATCACCAAATAGGCCCCTACCCACAACAGAGCCAAGGCTGAAAGTTTATTCAAAAACCCACTAATGGAGTTAGCAGCGGTCTGGGTGAGAATAGTTTTGAAACTAGAGCTCATATAACGGGCATAGCGTCCCTGCCATTCCCAGCGGGAGGTCAACTCAATATTTTGAGCCTTCACGGTTTGCATACCGTTAAGCACCTCCACCAGATAGGCTTGGGAGTGACCGTACAACTCAGCTTTTCTCCTGAGTAGTCTTTGGATAATGGGGGAGTTGATGATAATAATCAGAGCAAACAGGGGTAGGGGTGCTAAAGCCACTAGAGCCATAGTCACATTCAGATAGAACATGACCGCCACATAAACCACGGAGAACACCGCGTCCAACACTACCGTTAAGGCTGTACCTGTGAGGAAGTTACGGATATTACTGAGTTCCCCCACCCGTGCCATCAAGTCTCCGACCTTGCGGTTATCGAAATAGTTGAGAGGTAGGCGTAATAGGTGGTCAATTACTTCGGAACTGAGTTTAACATCGAGTCGGTTGGTGGTGTCAACAAACAGATATGTTCGCAGCGCAGACAGCAAGGCTTCAAATAGAGCTACCCCCAACATCAAAAATGCCAAAATATTGAGAGCGTCAATGTTGCGCTGTCCCATCACCTTATCGATGATGATCATGGTCAGCAGGGGGTTAACCAAGCCGAAGAGTTGCACAAAGAAGGAGGAGAGCAGGACTTCTACAAATACTCCCCGGTGTTCCATAATGGCTGGAACAAACCACCAGAAGCTGAACTGTTCCTGCTGGTCGCCTTTGGTTTCTTGGAGTAGGAGAACTTGACAGGCTTCTCCGTAAACTTCCACAAACTGGCCAGGGCGCATCCTTACTATCCCTTCTTCTGGGGATGCCATGACCAGTTCTTTTTCACTGATGCTATAAATGATCGCAAAGCTATTGCGCCACGGGATCATCGCGGGAGCCTTGAGTCGGCATAAGGCTTTGGAGGGGACTTGCACTAACTGGGCGGTAATTCCCATCATTTGAGCGATCGCACCACAGGCTTGCAGGGTTAGAGAACCCGCCGTTTCTAGCTGACCTTCAATGATGCGCCTAATTAGTTCTTTGCGGAAATTTACCCGAAAATGCTTACTCAACATATTGAAGCAAGCTAAGGGAGCGTCAACAGTACCCCGTCCCCGCACTAGGGGGAATCTTTGAATTTGTTGGGACGAGTCTAGTTCTGGCTCTGGCGGGGTTTCTGGCGCGGGGATAACATTCGGTAATAATGCTTTTAACCCGTCCTCTGATGTGTCTTCTTCTGATACTACTTCCGTCCGCGTCGGTGCTGTTCGCAAACCTACCAGTCGCGCTCCCCTCGGTCCTTCGACTTTCAGGCTTTTACCCAAGGTTTCTAAATTGATGCCATTTCCGATAGAATAATCTCCCACCACTCCGCTACTGACTAACCAGAGACGATTGGCATCTAGTCTGAATTTTAGATCTGAGCCTTTGGTTTGACCGTTTAGCAGGTTGACGACGATCGCATCTGGCCAATATTCTTTGGTCATTTCTTTGATGTTACCGCCGGAGTTCGCCACCTGTTGCAGGTTTTGGCTCAGTAATTCAAATACTTCTGATATGGCTGCATGGTCCCGAAATGCCTCCGCAAACTGGGGTTCTTTCTCCATTAGTTTCATAAAGACCGCCGCCGGGATGCTTATACAAATCATCTCTGTCGAAGCGATCACTGTTTCGCAGGGTACTCCCCTTAGCAAACCAGCCCATCCCAGGATTTCTTTGGCTCCTAGTAGTTGTAAGCTGGTATGGCGTTGGCTTCTGGAGTCGTATGCTAACAGTCGAGCTTGTCCCTGGTAAATTACTGCTACCTGGGTGGGGAGTTTGTCTCGCTCAAAAATTGGTTGTCCTGTCCGGTAGCTTAATAACTGACATTGCGGTAATATGTCTCGTAGCCCCTTTTCGCTAATGCGATCGAAGGGGCTAATTTCCAGCAGAAATTCCTGGATCTGTAGGTTGGAAACGGCAGATGTGGTCATGATACGGAAGACACCTCAGTATGCAGGGGTTCAAGACAGCCAACTTTGGCTATTTCCTCTCGGAGCCAAGTCTCAAATAGTTCGTCAATTAAATGACGGCGCATGGACTCATCGAGTTGGGCTGGGATAAATTTTTCTAGTCTAATAATTACCATCCATTCTGATAAGGGACGCGGGGGCCACAGTTGTCCCGGTTGACTTACTGCTAACAGTTTACTAATTGCCGGGTGGGGTTGAGCTAAGGACACTGGCCCCATGATTCCCCCAGTTCGGGATTCTGGCCCATCTGAGTATTCCCGTGCCGCTTCGGAAAATTCTTGCTCTCCTTCGGATATACGAAAATACAATTCGTGGGCTAGTCCGGGATTTTTGGTCCTGATTAAAGAATACACTACATGATCTAAGCTACTTTTCCGGGTGATAAAGTGGCTTTCTACTTTGTTAGTCCACCGTTCCCGCTTGAATTTTTCTATTTTAATCGGACGCTCGGCGATCGCCTGAGCTTCCTCTAAGGTTAGTTTATTTAAGTTTAACCAGGCTTTTTGAGCTTCTGGAGAGGTCAGTTGGTGTTGGGCTGCAAATTTTTCCAGCGCCGCCGCTGCTTCCTCTTCTGTACAGGTAATGTCGGCGATCGCTTCGTCTAAAATTACCTCCCGCACAAATTGCACCATCATCTGATAGTGCTTTAGTCGCGAGGGGATCTCCTCTGCCTTAATAATAGTCTCTCCGACTTTGTACACTCCGGTCATTGCTCTCTCCCACTGACTGGGGCTTCCCCCTGAGCCTTTATCGCTTCACTACCCTAGGGCAATGATTGTGTTTACGCAAGTTTTTCATATTATGCACCGATGATAACAGACCTTTTGCCGCTCCTGTCCTGACGAAGCAAAACAAGTTTCGGTTCCGCCTGCCATACCACTGGCTTCCCTAAATTATTGCCTAATATATTCTATATGTTGCATCATCAGACTATATTCACACTCTCCCTTATATACCATTCCCAATCTGTAGCGATCGCGTCAGGAACATTAATTGACTCCACAACATTTCAACATTTTTTTATTTTTGCTATTGACAAATTCTGTGTTTTGTGATACAGCTTACACTTAGTCAGGGTGGTAAGTCCATACCCCGTTATGGCCATTAACCCCCAAACTCGTGACGCGCCAGCCATAATTGGCGCAGTGGCTAGGCGGGGGACACTGGCTGACCGACCCAGCACTAGGTAACCATAGCATACCTGGAAACTCCTTATATATCTGGCTTTGCTAGTGATTCGTGTTTCGGGTTAACTCCCTCCAAGTCTCAGTGATATGGGCTATTAGCGGAAATTTGCATAAAACACGACCATTTTACCTTCCTATATTGTACAAAATTTAATGATAATGTCAAGTCCCTAAAAAATAAAGTTTTCTGACAATAGGATAAAAGGCGCTTTTCGGGAATTGAACTAATCACAATTAACCGGGAATTGGCGATTAATTTAAGGCGTTGTAAAGCAGACTTACGGGATAATTGGCGGTCAAAATTAGGGAGTGTGGTGGCGACCATAAAAAACCCAAACCGCGTGGCGATCGCTCAATATTTCACTGATATCTTGATTAAGGTTCATCAAAGGTCGTTCATCCCATAATTCCAAAGCAATTTTAGCCACATAAACCCAGAGACTGACTTGGGAAGGTGATTCGTCAATATGGCGTTTTAAGTATTTCCAGACTCCGCGAGTAAAATTTACATAATCACCCCTATCTTTTTCATCATCAAAGTGGTCACTAGGGGAGAAAATGAATTTCAGAAAATCCTCAAATAAATAATTAGGAATCACCGCATTATGATAATTTATCCCCAATTGATAAGCCGGCTTATATAGCATAGCAGCCAACCAAGATTGACAACAATTTTGAACAGAAAAACCCTGAGAAACCCGGATTTTTAATGATTCGACAAACTCAGATTCGCTGGGGGTCAATGTCAACTCACGGATACCACTATTAAGGATAATTTTATGTACTTTTCCTTGAACACCATCAGATAATTTTTGCAAGGAAGCAGCCTCAGATTTAAGCCAGAGCATAGCCGTCAGTTTTCGCAGGAGTCGAAGGTGTTGCTGGGTAGGTTGATGATGGGGGTTATGACGATATTGATTAACCAATTCTTCGGCTAAGTTTAGATAATCTTGGGGAGACTTAGACAACAGTTGATAAAAGATATATTCTTTGATATTTAACCCCAAAAACCGATAGTCAGGGTCAATAATCATTTTCCGATATAGTCGGCTATAGTCTCGGATATTCTCACCAGCGATAATATTGAGTTGAGTTTGTTGTTGGCGATGAATTCGCAGGGTAGATAAGGCTTTATCAACAAAGGCTATTTGATAATCTGCCATAATTCTAAACCACATATCTGCATCTAATAATTGATGTAGGTCGGGGTCAAAGCCTCCTAATTGAGCAAAGACATTACGCCGAATTAAAACAGTTGTCGGTTCGCCGATTTTATTTAACCGACCTCGGAAGCATTTAGGGTCTGATAATAATTGGGAACCGGGTTGAATGGTTTTTAAGTTTGACCAGTCTTGATGCAGGTTTTGGGTTCCTTTGTAGGCGGCTTGACATTGGGGATGAGTCTGGGAATTATCATCAAGGATAATATGGCGGCGGGAGAAAACTAAACCAATTTCTGGGTTGGCTTCAGCCATAGCCACGAGTTGTTCTATACAGTTGGGTTCAAGGGTATCATCTTGGAATAGGAATTTAACATATTTTCCTTGAGCTTGGGAAATACAGAAATTGAGGTTATCAACTAAACCATAGTTAATATGGGTGAGGATACGAAAAGGGATAGGTGATGAGACTTGCAAAGATTTGGCGATCGCTATAGTATCATCTATGGAACCATCATCGGCTAGGATGATTTCACAATTACTATAGGTCTGGTTTAAGGCGCTGAGAATTGCTTCTCTAATAAAGGTTTCGCCGTTGTAGGTGGGAATGCAAATACTGACCAAGGGAGGAGTTGTCGTTTCCGGTGACAATTCCATAATGGGAACTGAACGTATATCAGTAAAGTTTTGGGTAGCATTGTGAATAATTTGCAGGCGAGACAAAATGCGATCGCCGATAGTTTGAGGACTTAATTGGGTTCTGATATCGGTAGCTGCTTGCTGACCAATTTGATGAGCAGCTTCTGGGTAGTTAACCACATATTGCATTAACTCAGCTGCCTGTTTAATATTGGGGGCAGCCCACACATTCCCCGGTCGATAGGGTCCGTCTGTTTGGTCAATTAAAACTCGCCGATATTTGACCAAAAAACTATTGGCTAAATTCATAAATTCCGTATTGGAAGAATAGCCAGTAGCTATGACGGGTTTACCATAAAACATAGCTTCCGCCATGGTTAAACCAAAACCCTCGGAACGATGTAGGGAAATATAACAATCACAGTTATAAACTAAACCATTAATTTGTTCCCGTGATAAATAGCCATCAATAATTTGAATGGCTGGACAATTAGCGATCGCTTGAAAAAGGTGATTTCTTTCTTTGGGGAAACGATCAGAGTTAGAACACTTTAAGATTAACACCACATTAGTAGGATGATTTCCGAAAGCGGTTTTAAAGGCTTCTACTACTGCCAAGGGATTTTTGCGTGCTATGCGGCTATAGAAATCAAACATAAATAAAAAGATAAACTTGTCGGGGGGAATTGATAAATTTTCCCGACTTAAATTTACCTCTGGCAGTGACACGGTAGGCATCATTTTAATTACGGGAATTGGCGACACCCGCCGAATAGCAGAGACACAATAATCACTATAAGTCCAGATTTCGTGAAATAGAGAAAATGCCTTAACCCACTCTGGGGGAAACTCTGGTAATTCCCACGCCCAGAAACCGATATTATATCGATTTTTAAAATAGTCAGCACCGACAAGTTGAGCAAATCTCAACACATCATTAGCATTAATTTGAATTAAGTTTATGGGATAAGGATGTGCGGAAGTAAAATTGTCAAAGCTATGATCTTGTTTCCGGTGAGGACTCCCGGTAAAGTTATTAATTGCCACATTTAAGTTAACCGCTTCCATAGCCCTCAAGGTGGCGCGTACTCCTTCACCAATGCCAAATTCTCCATTAACAAAGCCAGCGACATTAACACCTAATTCGGGAGTTATAACTTCCGGTTTTTGGGAAGGTGCGACTGTTTCTAAATTGGCTAAAGTTTGGCTATAACTACGGGAAAACCACAATAATCTTCGTAACTCAGCGGCGTTATATTGAGCGATTTCGGTAAACTCTTCTGGTGGGATAGCCTTCTCGGTTAATAAGTGCAAGGATGAACCGTTAGAGTAAATATTCAAGCCGAAGTTTTGGGCGATTATTTGTAATGATTGGGGTGTGTAAATAGCTATATGCTGTCCTTCCTGGGGTGCATAATACCACCACTGACCAGGGTGGGGATTATGGGGGGGGATAAGTTCGGTTGAGAAGAGAATATTTTTAGATAATTTCAGGATCTTGTTGATTTCATCTAGGGGGTTAGCGAAATGTTCAAATACTTCAAAGGCGGTGATGAGTTCATAGGGGTTGTCTGGGTTTAAATTGGCTTCTAACCCGGTGGCTAAAAAATTGGGACAGAAGCTATCATACCAGTCAAATTTAAAGCGGATATCTCGCATGAGGCGGACTAATAAACCATAACCGCCACCATAGTCGAGAAATTGATTATCGGGATTAAAAAATTTGGTGATGATTTGGCTGGTTAGTTGCGCTAACATGAGATTACGGAAAACTAAACCATCGTCGCTGTTAGCAATGGGGTGCTTATAGGCTTCTGGCAACCAGTAGGGATTTTCGGTTTGCACAAATCCGCAATTCTGACATTGAAAATAGTTAACATTATATCTGTTCAAAACTATGGTTTTACCGAAGGGTATCGTAGCGGAGTCACAAATTTTACACTGCATAATTTACCGATTGTATTAATCACAGACGATACTCTACTCCCTGTCAATGGGTTTTGACAAGGGGGAGATCATGGTAAAATGGTGGGAAAGTGTGTCTAATTGCGAATATTTGGGCGCACTATAGCCAACAGGATTATAGTTTAAACAATCATTGGGTGAAGACATTGAATTCGGAATTGTTGAGGGTGTTACCTATAGATGCCCGTGTCATTGTTGAAATTAGCGATCGCCCTAACCCAGATCTGAAGTCAGCCTATCTGCGGAATAACCCAGAATGCCAATATTGGCAGATTTCTCCCCATCAGGACTTGACAAAAAGCACAATTTGTGATTCGATGGGGAGGATAGATGTTTTGGTTTATGGCTGTGTCAATTCTCCGGATCAGGATTTTGGTAAACTGGTCAATGATTACAGTCGCTGGCTGAAACCTAACGGTCAATTTATCGCTGATATTCCTAACAGTCAATATTGGCGGCGGCTAGTTAGTTTACCGTTGGATAAGCCACAGTTGTCGGGTGTAGGTTTAAGTTTACAGGAAATCCGATCGCATTTTAACCAAGCGGGATTATATATCTATGAAGTGCGGACAAAAGGCGATCGCACTTGGGAGTTTAACCAGTTTTTAGAGAGACAGAAATCAGCCAATCCCTCTACTGTTGTCTACCTGAAAGAGTATAGAGCGCAAACGGTAGCGGAAAACTATCTAGTGCGGGGCATCAAGTCGAGTCACCCCCCAAGACGGCTATTAATCCAAACGGCAATCATGGCACCAACTGGGTGCGATCGGATTCGAGTTTTAGACCCCGATCGCTTTAGTGCCACTATTCCTGGAGTCCGCACCTTTTCTTCAGTCAGATCAGCGCGAATTATACCCACTATACCACAGGAAGCCAAAATTTTCATCTGGCAGCGCACCATCATGTCAGCGGGAGAACATCTTTCCGTGCTGAAAAGACTACTACAGGAAAACTATTTAATCATTGCTGAAATTGATGATAACCCCCTACGTCGCCGAGAATATGCAGATCATAATTATTTTAGTTATCGAGGCTGTCACGGTGTCCAAACCTCCACTAAACCTTTGGGAGTATTTCTGCAACAATTTAATCCTAATATAGCAGTTTTTCCTAACCAACTAACCGAAGTTTCCCCCCCACGCCATAATTATGACAACGAGAAAATCAGTCTATTTTTTGGTGCATTAAACCGCGAGAAGGACTGGGAACCCATTATGGCATCTCTAAATAAAGTTTTATCAGCCAATTCCGGTCGAGTCCTGGTGCGAGTAGTTCACGATCGCCAATTTTTTGAAGCCTTAGCCACCGACCAAAAAACCTTTGAACCTTTCTGCCATTATAACCGCTATTTAGAAATTCTGCAAAACTCCGATATCGCCTTACTTCCCCTGACCCCCACACCAGTTAATCTCATGAAATCAGATTTAAAATTCCTAGAATGTGCAGGTAGTGGGGTAGCCGTCCTCGCGAGTCCTACCGTTTATGAATTATCTATTCAGCCGGAAAAAACCGGGTTAATTTATCGGACGATCCGAGAATTTGAAACCCAACTCAACCGCCTAATTAATAACCATACCTTACGCCGCCAAATTGCCGAAAATGCCTATAATTGGGTTAAACAAAATCGGCTACTTTGTCACCATTACCAACAGCGTCACCGCTGGTATTTAGAAATGTGCGATCGCCTCCCAGAGTTAAACAGACAACTCCAGCAAAGAGTCCCGGAACTGTTTAATAATCCCTAGAAATAAATCCCCCCATGTCAGTGATATAGGGGGGATAAACTGTTAGATAAACTGTTAACTATCTAACACCCATTTTAACAGGATAGGGTTAACCAACTCCGGTGCTTCATCCTGGGGGCAATGTCCAACCCCCTCCAGAGGAATAAACTGTTTTACTGTGTCAAATTTAGCTAATTCTTGTCCAAGTTTTATCGGTTCCCATGGGTCTTCTGTCCCCCATAAAATTATCGCCGGACAGGGAAGAATGGGGAGTAAATCTTCTGGTAAAGGTCCTTGAGAATAAGTAGTAAAAGCCACAAAAACATCGACAGCATTGGGGTCATTGGCGGGGGTGATAAGCATGGTCACTAATTCATCGGTGACAGCCTCTTTGCGCCGATAAGCCTGTAGGAGGATATTACGGACAGTTTTAGGAGTAGCAAGTTGTCGAAAAAATAGCTGACTAACCCATCGTAAACCTAACACTTTTTGGGCTAATTCTGCACCCATACCCCGATACCAGGGTATTTCTGCCCTTTTGCGATCGTGTAATAGTCGCAGAGAACAATTTAATAAACCTACAGCGATCGCTATTTCTGGGTGAGAGACAGCCGCCTGCATAGCCACAATACAACCAATAGAATTTCCCACTAAAAAAGCCGGACTTCCGACCACCTCCCGACAAAAATCTGCCACTTGATCACCCCAAGTTTCAAAGGTATAAGATAGGCTACTACAGGGTAAAGGTTTAGCTGACCCACCAAACCCTAAAAGGTCGATCGCAAATACCCGACATTGATTAGCTAAAATAGGGATATTTTTGCGCCAGTGTCCCCAACTTGCACCAAACCCATGAATTAATACTACCGCTGGTCCTGTGTCTCCAGCGGCGCTATAACAGATAGGAAATCCTTTCCACAGCCAAGTTTGAGTTTCTACGGTAGTTGTTGTCATGGGAACAGTTAATCTTGAATAATTGATAATCGATAATTATAGCAATCTTCAATGATTAAGAATGGCTAATAGGTAACAGGGAATGGCAGAATTTGGTAATTATGAGGTGATCATTCCCTATCAGACAATTATCAATCATCCATTGTCGATAACTTCTTCGACTTCTTCCATGGTTTCTTCTATGGTTTCTTCTATGGTCGGTTTTTCGATGGGTTTAACAAATAAATTATTAGCCCTAACAAAACAATTGGCGGGAGTTCCGTCAGCTTTTTCTTCAATATATATCCACGGTTTCAAATCAGAATCCAAAGTGACAATAAACCCACCATAACTCAACTTACCAGTAAATACCTCATCAGTCTGTAAACGTTCAACCACCGGAAAATTGATAATGTTAGGAAAACCAGATTTTTCCGGGTTCCATACTTCTTTAATTGATTCAGAACCCATGCGACAATTTAAGCCATTGGGGTCGGGGTCAACTACCTGCCAATATAGGTGACTAGAATTGCCAATATAATCACCATTATCATTAGGTTGTGGTAAAGAAGTATCCGCTAAAACCCCTGCTGTACCAACGCCAAACACTAATCCAGCAATTAGAACTATCATTAACCCCAAAACTGGTAATTTCTTTAACATAATCTTCCTCTGAATATCTGACAAATATTTAGTCATGAATTCCCCCAATACTTGCTCTGGGCTACTCCTAGGGCATATGATCAGATATCAGGCGCAACCCGCGAGGTGGGTGGTCAGCAGAGTGTATGAGATACCTTACTGATTACCCTGAGTCTAACCTTCATCAACCGCCATAGGGATAGGGCGATTTGAGTTGGGGGGAACCCCTAGCAGCACTATCTCATCAAGTCCGGTAAGACCCCACAAGTTTTCCCTTCCCCGGTTGTCTGATATGTTTTTAAAAACTGGTGCGCCTTCCGCCTTTCCAGGGGTTGACGAGAACCCGAATCCGTGATAAGATTGGATATAGTGTTTTATAATTGAGTATAAAACACTAAAAAAATTATGCATATTCCCATTATGTAAAATATTAACCCATGGTCAAGGGATAAGTCAACCTATACCCCCCAAATGATGGGTTTTTTTACAAAAATTTACATATGAGCTGGGCTACTTTGTGGACAAGTGAGGCGTGTGAAATCCCCCAATTAATTTGCTAAAGTGGAGAATATGTTAAGATTCCGAATAATGGTCAACACAGACATTTCCCTGAGCTTTCACGCGCTATCTGACCCCCTACGGATTCAGATTCTAGAACTCTTACGCCACCAGGAATTATGCGTGTGCGAAATCTGCGAAACCTTAGAGGTTAGCCAGTCGAAACTGTCCTTTCATCTCAAAACGCTCAAAGAAGTGGGATTAATCAAAGGACGACAAGAGGGCCGCTGGATATATTATAGCATTAACCTGAGTCAAATGATTATCCTAGAAGAATATCTAGGGGAGTTTCGGCGATTTAGTCCAGTGGTTCCGGCTTTACCTTGCTCAAATTAATCATCATTTTCGGAGTTAGGGGGAGTGACTGGCTGTGATGATTGGGAGGTCAAGGCTTTAAGCGATCGCACTTCTTCCTGTAGTCGTTTAACCTCCTCTAACAATTGTTCATTAGACTGTGATAATTGCTGCGCCTGGCTACTAAGATAAGGGTCACTTTCCCACCAATTAATCCCAATTTCCTTAGCCTTATCTACGGAAGCAATTAATAAACGAATGCGGATACTTAACAATTCCGTAGACCCGACCGAGACGGAAATATCCCCAGCAATAACTATGCCTTTATCCAAAACCCTCTCTAGGATATCCGCGAGGGATGAACCGGAGGTAGACATCGGCACTCCGCGCTGAGGACTAGATGAACGTGATTGTAATGTCATTAATCACCCTCATAAACAACAAACAGGCGATTATCCTGTTGTGTCAAATAACTTTTTCTTAACAGCGAGCGCAAAGCATCAGTAGTTTGCACCCTGTTTAACCCCAAAGCTATCTCAATTTCGGAGACTCGCGCCCCATCAGAGTCTTTGATATAAGTATAGATTTTCTGTTCGGTATCGGAAAGATTATTAGGTACTGATGAAGTGGTCAATTCTTCCCTAGGGGGTAAAGCGATAATCTGGTCATTTTCCAGTCCTGATAAATGGTCAAATATCTGATGAAGTCGGCTTTCTAATTCAGCAATATCTCCAATAGCGCGCGATAAGAGGATATCACGGCAAACCTCTTGAAAATCGGGGTCAATGGGAACAATAGGGATATTATGTTCTTGACATATTCTGGCTAGCATCAAACTAGGTCGCAACCCAGAGGCTTTATCGGCGTTAGTTTGTTGTCTGGCTACCGTCTGAATTTTACTAGGGGCGATCGCATGGGTAGCCTCTCGGAATTGCTGCACTAATGTTACAATAGTTTGGGCTTCTTCCGGTGTAACTGCCACTTTTTGGATGAGGATTTCCTGTTGGGTAGCCTCGTCCGGTTCCGGCATATTCATGGTAATGAGGCGATCAAGTAAAGCATCCTGGGTGCTATAAACGCCACAGTATTCTTCAGGATTAGATGTAAAAATCGCCCGAAAATGGGGGTTAACCCTAATATATTCGGAACGGCTGTTATTGGGAGGCAGCACTAATAGTTTTTCCTCTAAAGCCGATAACAGAACGTTATTGACTTCAGGGCGGGAACGGTTAAACTCATCATAAACGAGGGTAAATCCTTCGCGACAGGCGAGGGTTAAACGGGAATCAATCCAGTTTTGCTTGAGTGAGTCTTCTAATTTAACTACACTGTGGATAAAGTTATCCACCACTTTTTTACGGGTGTAACCAGTTTGATTACCAATCATATCGGAGGACTTGAGTTCATCGTCCCCAAAAATCAACATAATCGGACGATTAAGCAAATCTGCCAAATGTAGGGCGAGGG
Organism: Limnospira sp. PMC 1279.21; assembly: GCF_032349615.1. NCBI lineage: Bacteria > Bacillati > Cyanobacteriota > Cyanophyceae > Oscillatoriales > Sirenicapillariaceae > Limnospira > Limnospira sp. PMC 1279.21. The sequence continues at coordinate 32,178 of NZ_JARPLU010000042.1, forward strand.
TAGTTTTTCCGGTTCCCGCTGGTCCGCGCAAATGCACAGAAAACCCTGATTGAAGATACCGCAACGCCCTAACTGTAATTCTTTCAATGGCTGGAGTGTTAACAAATCCTTTAGGAACAGCACGAAGCACAGTGGTCATATTAATGTTAGATTGTAAGCTACCAGGCTAGGGATATTTTAGTCCCGAACCCTATTTTCATTTGATCTGTTGGCATAGTAGGCTTGAACGCTCTGAACAATCCAACCTTGGTTCAGAAGTTATCGCAAAGCATAAACGGTTTGAATGCGATTTAACTGCAAATCCTCCTCAATATCAGTCAATCGTACCCTCGACTGCTGATAAATGTAATCATAAACCCGTTCATCCGGGGTTAGGGGGATGAGGAACAACAGTAGTTGGTTTAGGCTGATTAGGGGGAACTGCTGGTTTTGTTGGTTCAGCAACCACCACAGCGGTAGGTGTTGTTGATTGGGCTGCTGTGGTAGTACTAGGCGCTGATTTAACCGCCTTCGGCTTGGTTTGAGGAACCAATGTTTGACTAGCCTTCGCCTTCTGAGGCGTTGCTGGGGTCGATTTCACCCTTTCACT
>NZ_JARPLU010000420.1:0-1090 GCF_032349615.1 Limnospira sp. PMC 1279.21
ATGGATTCCGTTCTCAAAGCTGCGTCCTAACCACCTTGACTAATGCTATAATTCCAACATTGAAGCCAGGTCAGACTCTAGTATTGGACAATGCAACGTTTCATAAAGGGGGGCGGATTGCTGAACTGGTGGAGGCAGCTCAATGCCGTTTACTCTATCTTCCGCCTTATTCGCCAGACCTCAACAAGATAGAGAAATGTTGGTCGTGGTTGAAAGCCCGCATTCGCCACTGCACGTGAGCAGTTTGATTCTCTCCATGATGCCATGGATTCTGTTCTCAAGGCTGCGTCCTAACCGTATTGACTAGTGCTATACTAGATGATTCCGAAAATACCAGGCTGTGTGTGGTAGAGTTTTCAGTAGTGCAAAAAACACATTATGAGATATGCCACACCGAGGGAAGCGTCACAAGTCCTTCAGGTCTCAGAAAAAACACGGCCCGTTACTGGGACAGGGACGGAAAAATACTCACAATTAGAACTCCCCCTGGTCATCGACGATAGGACATTGATTACGTCATTAATCCAGGCGGCCACACAAGAATTAGAATCCTCTACGCCAGAGTCAGTTCGTATAAGCAAAAGTCAGACCTCTTTCGACAAGCCGACTACTTGCAATCGGAGTTTGCAGACGCAAAACTCGTCAAAGAAATCGGATGGGGACTCAACTAGAAACGAAAAGGGCTTTTATCCATTTTGGGACAAGTCCTGTCAGGAGATGTCAGAGAAATTGTGGTCTCGCACAAAGACCGACTCGTCAGGTAAGGTCAGGACCTTATCGAGTGGCTCTGTCAACCAAAAGATGGCCAACTCGTGGTTCTCAACCGAAGTGACTTATCTCCAGAACCAGAAATGGTTGAGGATGTGCGACGTGAAGTCGTGCGGTTAGTGGAACCCATTCCACAAGAACAGAGGAGCCGTCTCCTCCAGGAAATCCTTTCTTCCTGTTCCCATGTAAAAGAGTCCTAGACTCCGCCGATGTCAAAAGTATAGCACCAGACAGGAAAGTTAGGACGTATAATGGAGAGGAAGAGATTACTAAGAAGACCAAAAATGCCAGCCCCCTATAGTTACGACCTCAGACAAAAAGT
>NZ_JARPLU010000421.1:0-1087 GCF_032349615.1 Limnospira sp. PMC 1279.21
TCCCAATTAGAGGTAATAAATCTCGCTACTTTCTCAAAGCTAAAGTTAGATAAAAACTTAGTAATTCCTTCCCATAGCCAACCTCCAAAACTTTTGCCCCATTCAACAACTTTACCAGTAACTTTAGCCCATAATTTGCCAAACCAACCTACTTCTTGGGTAGATGTTCTTTGGGCTAAATTAACTTGTCTAACGCCATTTCTACCTATACTGCTACGGGTTTGACGACTAGACAAGCTACGAGTACTCCTTAGCATTCTTGCACTTCTGGCAACCATTACAAAGTCCCTCTTAGTGGGTTATCGCCATCAATCAATTCGGTTTCTATCTTGATATCAGGAAAGTCTTTTTTCAGTAATTCTTGTACTTTTTCGGTTTCCTCTTCTCTGATATCATCCTGTTTTTTCATTGAATCATATAACCGCGTTAAATCGGCTAATATGTCTTTTGCTGGGTCATTACTGTTCACCTGTAAAGTACCTTGAGCGCGTAAGCAAATATTTATTGAATTTGATTTAATGTTGTTTGTAATGTTTCTTTTGCATCCTTCTGGTTGGTAATCTTAATTTTGCTTTCATTGGGTTCCAGTAGCTCCTCAAAATTATCAGCCTCCGGGGTAAATGCTGTTTTAATTGTTTCATATTTTTCCTCGGTAGCAAAGCCCAAATAGTCGATTATCTCCGACACTTCCCTACCTGCTTTAAACGCCGCCGCGTGAGCTAAACCTGCTTCGTGTAATGCTGTTAAAACAGCATTTTGGGTAACTTGGTGACTAATAGCAATTTCCATTACCATACCAAATATTTCAGCAATTGATTCAGCTAAGTTAGGTAATTTGATTTCGGCTTTTTCTTCGGCTTTGGTCATGAGATTGACATCATCAATCTCTACTTTAACTTCAAATTCACCCCATCTTTCGTCATCGATGTCAAACCTGTACATCAGCCATTCTGGTAATGTGTTTATTCGTTTAATTCTATTTTCTGTATTCTCGGCATTAACTGTTATTTTTTCTGGCATTTCAGCAGGAAAGGATTCAGGGTCTAAAAACTCATAAATCCTTCTAATCATTCCGCAACATTCTTCA
>NZ_JARPLU010000422.1:0-1085 GCF_032349615.1 Limnospira sp. PMC 1279.21
CAAGCACGGTTTGGAATTGGAGTTGGCGAAGGTGACTTCCCTTTCGACCATAACACTACTTCCACCGTTCAAACGTTCTGTCTTGACCTTGGGTCTCCTGCCTTGCTTAGATTTCTCCAAGCGTCGGGACATATAAACAGTTATGGGATGGTCAGAGATGCGACTCCCTATATTCCACCAAGGGGTGGAAGTCCCACCAGGCGGTGATTTCGGGTATTGCAACCTTATTTCATGCCTGAACGTCTCGCACCTCATTGCTTACTTTTACCACATTATGGCAAATGATTCAGGGCTGGGCTGGTTTTCTATATATTACGGACGGATACAAAGTTTATCCTTGCTTAATTGAGGATTGCAATCATCTAGTCAGCAAAACGGCTATGACAAGAGTAGAAGGAGAAAACTGCCGTCTGAGGCACTATTTAGCCAGGCTACATCGCAAAACTTTGTGTGATTCCAAGTCCACTGAGATGTTGTACAAATCAATTCGCTTACTTATCTATTATTTGAAGCATGGACAACTTCCTCCGTTCTCTTAATCATTCCTCACTGTGCAATACCCTTGATTGGTTTCGATTTCTCGAATCCTTTCTTTCAACTCGCTTGCGTCATTTAAACACCCACTAGACTCTATTCTTACAATCAAACCGTGACCTGTTAGCATTTCCCGTCCATTACAGCCGGGCGTTGGCTTTTGGTCACATCTCACATCCTCTAGGACTTGCGGTTACACTTATCCCTACTAACTACCTCGACCAGATAGTCAGAGTCCAGGAGGACTTAAAACGTTCCGTTTATATGGGCCTTCCATCTTTAGATTTGTCCTCAGAACCGGGGTACTTTCAAGGTCTGTGTAGGTAGTATAAGGAGCCTCCTACTTTTCCCCTTACTCTTTTGAGCGCAGCGTTTCAACCTATTTCGCTACTTGATTCTTACGATGGTTCAAGCCGGACATTCGGTCTCCCTAATCATGGATGGTTGGCAGTGGTCTCGTTTCTGATACTATAGCATTAGTCAAGGTGGTTAGGATGCAGCTTGGAGAACGGAATCCATGGCATCATGGAGAGAATCAAACTGCTCAATAC
>NZ_JARPLU010000423.1:0-1085 GCF_032349615.1 Limnospira sp. PMC 1279.21
GTCCGCTGAGGGTGGCCAGTTCCGTCCCCGTCTCCAAATCCCACAGTTTCAGGGTTTTATCATCCGATGCCGAGACCGCTCGTTTCCCGTCGGGGGCGATCGCTACTCCTCTTACCCAGTTACTATGTCCGCTGAGGGTGGCCAGTTCCGTCCCCGTCTCCAAATCCCACAGTTTCAGGGTGTTATCCCCCGATGCCGAGACCGCTCGTTTCCCGTCGGGGGCGATCGCTACTCCTCTTACCCCGCGACTATGCCCGGTGAGGGTAGCCAGTTCCGTCCCCGTCTCCAAATCCCACAGTTGCAGGGTTTTATCCCACGATACCGATACCGCTCGTTTCTCGTCGGGGGTAATGGCTACTCCTCTTACCCAGTCACTATGCCCTCTCAGGGTGGCTAGTTCCGTCCCCGTCTCCAAATCCCACAGTTTCAGGGTTTCATCCTCCGATGCCGAGACCGCTCGTTTCCCGTCGGGGGTAATGGCTACTGCCATTACCCAGCTACTATGCCCGGTGAGGGTAGCCAGTTCCGTCCCCCTCTCCAAATCCCACAGTTTCAGGGTGTTATCATCCGATGCCGAGACGGCTCGTTTCCCGTCCGGGGCGATCGCTACTGCATTTACCTAGTCACTATGCCCGGTGAGGGTAGCCAGTTCCGTCCCCCTCTCCAAATCCCACAGTTTCAGGGTGTTATCATCCGATGCCGAGACGGCTCGTTTCCCGTCCGGGGCGATCGCTACTGCATTTACCTAGTCACTATGCCCGGTGAGGGTAGCCAGTTCCGTCCCCCTCTCCAAATCCCACAGTTTCAGGGTGTTATCATCCGATGCCGAGACGGCTCGTTTCCCGTCCGGGGCGATCGCTACTGCATTTACCTAGTCACTATGCCCGGTGAGGGTAGCCAGTTCCGTCCCCCTCTCCAAATCCCACAGTTTCAGGGTGTTATCATCCGATGCCGAGACCGCTCGTTTCCCGTCGGGGGTAATGGCTACTGCCTTTACCGAGCCACTATGCCCGGTGAGGGTAGCCAGTTCCGTCCCCGTCTCCAAATCCCACAGTTTCAGGGTTTCATCCTCCGATGCCGAGACC
>NZ_JARPLU010000424.1:0-1069 GCF_032349615.1 Limnospira sp. PMC 1279.21
CGGGTAGTTATTTCGGGCATTTCAGCCCTATTTCATACCCGAACGTCTCGCACCTTGCGCTTACACTTATCACTACTGACTACCTCGACCAGATTGTCAGAGCCTGAAAGGGGTTATAACGTTCCGTTTATATGGGCATTTCATCTTTAGATTTGTCCTGTCCACCGGGGTACTTTAAAGGTCTGTGTAGGTAGTTAGAATAGCCACCTACTTTTTCCCTTGCTCTTTTGAGCGCAGCGTATCAACCTGTTTCGCTACTCAATTCTTACGATGGTTCAAGCCGGACATTCAGTCTCCTTAATCATGGATGGTTGGCAGTGGTCGAGTGAGAGGTAGGTTCCCCTATTACGCCTTCCGTTCCCCGCTTCAACCCTAGGAGTGTGAATCCTCAAATTGGGGGTGGCTATCGCCGTTACTCTATCCCATAATCGCACCAAGTGGTTTAATACTCCTCCTAGGTATATTTGGACGGTATTTTGCGATTTCTTAAAATGGGATTGACCTTGAGTTTCCTGCCTTGCTCCTCTGCTCGAGCGTTGGAACATATAAACAGTTAAGGGGTAACTGGGTTGAATCAGTTGATTCCCCTCTAGGAGGTTATTTCGAGCATTGCAGCCCTATTTCACTCCTAAACGTCTCGCACGCTATATCAGCATCTAGTACATAGTATTCACCTTTGCGGATGCTTAGGTAAATTCGTGCTATTGCGTCGTGGGTTGACCGTCCGGGACGGAACCCGTAGCTTGTGCCTTCAAATCTCGATTCCCATTCAGGTTCGAGAGCCGACTTAACCAAGGCTTGCCTTGCTCTGTCTTGGATTGTGGGTATTCCCATTCCCGCTTTTTTCATCCCTTCCAGGTTTTGGTATCCACACCCGTCGCAGTGGTTTTGCTTTGAGATTTCCCTTGATGCTCTTGACAATTTCAAACCTTTGTCTTGGAGAGATTGCTCTCATTCCATCAACACCGGCTGTTTTCTTGCCTTGATTATCTTGGGTCACTCGCCGGACTGCTATGTTATGGTCGAAAGGGAAGTCACCTTCGCCAACTCCAATTCCAAACCGTGCTTG
>NZ_JARPLU010000425.1:0-1064 GCF_032349615.1 Limnospira sp. PMC 1279.21
GCACCAATTCCCTCCCGTAGGGTGCGTTAGGCGCTTTTTCCAATGGGAATCCAACCCCAGCAATTTCATCAGCGCCGTAACGCACCAATTCCCTCCCGTAGGGTGTGTTAGGCGCTTTTTCCTATGAGAATTAAACTCAAGCAATTTCAGCAGCGCCGTAACGCACCAAAACCTTACTCTCCACCAATACCCTCCTTCATGACAATCTCCTCATTCTCCCCCCAATCAGAAGGATAAACCCCATGATGAATAAAACGGTGAATCGTCGAAAACTGCCAATCTCGTGGCGATTTAGATAACCCATGTTTCACCGGATTATAATGAATATAATCACAATGGGATGCAAAATCTTGTTCATCTCGAATTAAATGCTCCCAAAACCGCCTTTGCCACAGATTACTTTCTAAGCGCTTTTGACGAGAAATTGAAACTCCTTGTTCAACAGAAATTTCTTGCTTATAATGTTTGGTAACGTAAGTTTTAATTAGTCGTAAACGCATTGAGAAATCATCCTCATTATCAGGCAAAGTTAAAATACAATGAAAATGTTCTGGGAGTAAAACAAAAGCATCAATGAAAAAGGGATGTTTTATACTGACATGAAGGATGGCTTCTCGCAATGCTTTCCTTCCCGCAGGGGTACAAAGCCAAGGGATTCTTTGATAGGTGACTTGTGTAATAAAATAAGTTGCACCTGCACATTGAGGTCTTCGATAATTGGGCATAACAATTATTAAAAAATATCCTGTAAGGTGCGTTAGTGGGGGACTAAATGAGAATTAAAACATTTAACTGTTATTCCTGCGTAACGCACCGAAATCCTCAATTTTTGGGGATGGTGTGTTACGGCACTTATCATATTGATGGGATTTGATTCAATATTCAATCTATGTGCCTAACGCACCCTACGGGAACTTATAATATACCCAAATCTGGGAATTGGTGCGTTACTACTTCATGGATACGCTCAACTCCCACGATGGTGCGTTACGGCACTTATCATATTGGTGGGATTTGATTCAATATTCAATCTATGTGCCTAACGCACCCTACGGGAACTTATT
>NZ_JARPLU010000426.1:0-1062 GCF_032349615.1 Limnospira sp. PMC 1279.21
AAAGGATGTGATTGAAAGCTAATGCCTAACTGTAATAGTTAGGATATGCCCACTAGTCACGGTGTGGATATAGAGACTGCGACAACTAAGAGTGTTTATGACGAGAGCGAGTTAATGACTACGTGGTTGTATATAGCTCCGAAAGTTGAGGTCATAAAGCAGGGGGTTGTAGCCCTGTTCCCAATGACAAAGGGGTATCCACATCACGAGCCGTATGAGGTGAAAGTCTCAAGTACGGTTTGGAATTGGAGTTGGGGAAGGCGACTTCCCTTTCGACCATAACAAAACCGACTCGGGTTCAATTTCCATACCTGCCTGCCCAACTTGTACATCTACCCACACCGTCAAAAATGGACGGATTCACAACGGCAAACAACGGTTCAAGTGTCGTGATTATGGACGACAGTTTGTTGAACACCCCCACCAAAAAGGTGATTGACCAAGAAACACGGTCTCTGATTGACCGTTTGCGGATGGAGAGAATTCCCCTTGCCGGAATAGCACGGGCCGTCCAAGTGTCTGAGCCCTGGCTGCCAAACTACGTCAATCAGAAATATGCCTCTGTGCCCCGCCAAGTCCAGGTGAGGCGCAAAAAACGGGAGGTTAACGATTCAATGTGATGAATTGTGGTCATTTGTCAACCATAAAGGAAACAAACAGTGGATTTGGTTAGCTCTCGACGTAAAAACCCGTGAGATTGTCGGTGTTTACATTGGTGCACGGGATGAAGCCGCAGCCCGCCAATTGTGGGAGTCATTGCCCCCAGTGTATCGCCAATGTGCGGTGGCTTATACAGATTTCTGGGGAGCCTATGAGGCTGTTCTACCGAGTAAACGTCATCAAGGGGTTGGGAAGGATACAGGTTTGACCAGCTACATCGAAAGGTTTAACAATACCTTGAGACAACCAGTGTCTCGCTTAGTACCCAAGACCTTGTCCTTTTCCAAGTGTTTGCAGAATCACATTGGTGGCATTTGGTATGTTATGGTCGAAAGGGAAGTCGCCTCCCCCAACTCCAATTCCAAACCGTGCTTGATACTTTCACATCACACGGCTCCTGAT
>NZ_JARPLU010000427.1:0-1057 GCF_032349615.1 Limnospira sp. PMC 1279.21
CTATCGTCGCATTGTCAGGCAATAGCCGGATAAATGTCGCGTAAATGTATCAGGGCGGGGATTCTCGGCCGTTAAACTCAAAAAAGTTCAAATTGTAATGCGCGGAAATGGTGGTCGATGAAACTGTTAATCAGCAATGATGATGGGGTTTTTGCCCTGGGTATTCGTTCCCTAGCTAATAGTTTAGGGGAAGCGGGACATGATGTTACTGTTGTCTGTCCCGATCGCGAACGTTCAGCCACTGGTCACGGATTGACCCTACATCAGCCCATTCGTGCGGAAGAGTGTTCATCAGTCTTTCACCCGACTGTAACCGCCTGGTCTTGTTCAGGAACCCCGGCTGATTGCGTAAAATTGGGGTTGTTTGCTTTACTTGACAGTATGCCAGATATGGTTTTGTCAGGTATCAACCACGGCCCCAACCTAGGAACGGATATCCTGTATTCGGGAACGGTATCCGCTGCTATGGAAGGGTTGATTGAGGGTATCCCCAGTATTGCATTTAGTCTAGCCAGTTATTCGTCGGTTGAATTTGACCTGGCCGCAGGTTTTGCGACCACCCTGGTTAACGCTTTAGAAAATCAGGGATTATCGGAAGCATTTTTGCTTAATGTTAATATTCCTGCTGTTGGCGAACAGGAAATCGCTGGAGTGGCGATCGCTCGCCAAGGTATTCGCCGCTATGTGGATATTTTTGAGAAACGGGTTGATCCGCGCGGTAAAACCTACTACTGGCTTGCCGGAGAACTTCTCGAAGACGTGGAAGAAGTTATCGACCATCAAAATTTTGATCATGCACCCACAGATGTAAGTGCCGTCCGCAGTAACTATATTACCATTACCCCCCTTCAGTACAACCTTACCCAATTTAAAGCCTTAGAACCCCTTGCGGATTTGGTGGCCGCCGTGAGACACTGGAGACAGTAGACTAGAATAGTAGATAGAGAATCATAGCAAGTCCGATCATGGGGGTTGATTAAAGCCAAAGGCTTGGTAGATCCTAGTCAGCACCCCCGGCTGAAGCACGGGGGCTTCGTGCCCCCCTTTCAGGTAGCTC
>NZ_JARPLU010000428.1:0-1045 GCF_032349615.1 Limnospira sp. PMC 1279.21
TTGACACTCCCCGGCGTGAACGCACGGGGATTCTTTGTTCTACGACACGACTTGCTGATGCAGGATTTCTCCAACAACAGTAGAGGACTTGTCTCCCAAAGCGTTGCTCGGCTGCCCGAAAGTTCCGGTATGCCCTACCGTACTCAATCCTCGACTCCGAATATTTCTAGCTGCGTTTTCATCTCTATCCATTGAGCAACCACACTTACAAACGTGCGCGGATTGTGGATAGTGTTTTCTTCACAATTGCACCGCAGTTAGAGCATTCTTGGCTAGTGTATTGCGGATTTACCGCAACCGTTACTCTTTCAAAAACTTTAGCAAAGTATTCAAGCCAGACACGGAACTGATACCAAGAAGCGTCGTTGATAGACTTAGCTAAACAATGATTCTGCACCATATTTTTAATTCTCAAATCTTCGTAGGCTATCAAGTCGTTTGACTGAACTACGCACCTTGCCAACTTCACAGCATGGTCTTTACGTTGCCTACTTATTTTGAGATAGTGTTTACCTAGAATCTGTCTAGCTTTGCCTCTGTTTTTTGAACCTTTAACCTTCTTCGATACGCGACGGTGACTACGTTTTAAGATACGTTCGCATTTTTTCAGGAATTTAGGATTTTCAACGGTGACTCCGTTTGAATCGGTGTAATACTCTTTCAGTCCAACGTCTAAGCCAATGGTATTGCCTGTCGGCGCTGTGTTTTCTTTCCTGTCAACGTTAATACAGAATTGAACGTACACACCATCAGCACGTTTCACCAGTCTTACCCGTTTGATCTGGCTGACTTGGTAAAAGTGTAAATCGCGTGTACCTTTGATTTTGAGTTTACCAATTCCTTTTTTATCTGTGAAAGTTATTGATTTTCTGTCGTCTGCAAGTTTCCACCCGGTTGATTTATATTCAACTGAGCGACAATCTTTCTGAAACTTCGGATACTCCTTTTTACCGGGAATCTTCTTCTTGCAGTTTTCATAGAATCGAGAGATAGCTGACCAAGCTCTTTCAGCGCTGGCTTGTCTCGCTTGAGAATTGAGTTCGTC
>NZ_JARPLU010000429.1:0-1041 GCF_032349615.1 Limnospira sp. PMC 1279.21
GGGAGCCGATCGCCTCTTCACTCAGTTCAGCCAGCGCACTGGGCAGTTGACCCGTAGGAACGCGGTCAATGGGTTGCAGGGGGTTGGGGGAGATGTTTTTCTTGTTCATTGGAGTTTTCACTCATTTGTTAGGTTTACAGTTTGACCCCTTGGGGTGGTCAGTCCCTTCTTGTTGTCAAGAAGCCTGTTTGTGCTGCCCCGTAGCGGTGGGCGCGGCACGAAAATTCTCGTTTGGGGTAGCACCCCATTCCGTCCAACAAAACTCTGGGTCGGGGGAAGAGGGGCAGAGGGAGTGATGCTCCCTCCACCCCTACCGCGTGCCAGGTATCGGAAAGCCTTGAGGTATCGGCAGTTGCCCGTCAATTCATCGCGGCGAACCAAGCACCCTGGCAGTCCTCACGAGAAGTTTGAGGATTGAAAACGGTTGTGGTAAAATCAACCCCGATTACTCGTCGTCCCCCTCATAGGAACAACGACAAACGCCGCACGTCCCCGCGGAGGCCAGGGCCAGGGAGCCGATCGCCTCTTCACTCAGTTCAGCCAAAGCACTGGGCAGTTGACCCGAAGGAACGCGGTCAATGGGTTGCAGGGGGTTGGGGGAGATGTTTTTCTTATCCATTGGAGTTTTTCACTCATTTGTTAGGTTTACAGTTTGACCGCTTGGGGCGGTCAGTCCCTTCTTAGGTCATAAGAAGCCTGGATTGTGCTGCCTGGATAGCGGTGGGCGCGGCACAAAAATTTTGGTTTGGGTCTGGGAGGGGGGGTAGATTCTCCCCCTCCCAGGGTGCCAGGTATCGGAAAGCCTAGATGTATCGAGGGTTGCCCGTCAATTCATCGAGGCGAACCAAGCGCCCTGGCAGTCCTCACGAGAAGTTTGAGGATCGAAAACGGTTGTGGTAAAATCAACCGCGACTACTCGTCGTCCCCATCATAGGAACAGTGCGGAAAACACGCACCGTGCATGAAACCCGAGGGAAGGGCCTCAAGGGAGCCGATCGCCTCTTCACTCAGTTCAGCCAGCGCACTGGGCAGTTGACCCGT
>NZ_JARPLU010000043.1:0-18138 GCF_032349615.1 Limnospira sp. PMC 1279.21
CCATGGATTCCGTTCTCAAAGCTGCGTCCTAACCACCTTGACTAATGCTATACATCGAAAGGTTTAACAATACCTTGAGACAACGAGTGTCTCGCTTAGTACCCAAGACCTTGTCCTTTTCCAAGTGTTTGCAGAATCACATTGGTGGCATTTGGTATTTTATCCATCACTACAAGGCATCATTACCTCTTTAGCACTACCCTAATATTTTCACAGAAAGTCGTCCTACAAGGACGGGGTTGAAAACCTAATTTTTCTGATAAGTATTTGGATCGATCGCTACTGGTGCAAACGTTTGTCGAGAGGGATCTGCATTTCTTTCACTCCTAGGGGCTGATTTACCTGGACTGGGCTGATTATCGATGCGAGGCTGGTCTGTCCTATTTCCCAGAAACCCAGTTTTGGGGGAGATAATACCTGATCTAGTTGGCAGCGAATATCGTCAATGCCGAATTTTTGGCTGAGGGTAGCCTGAATTTGGGTGAGTAAACGATCGCCTTGTTTTAGGTCTATATCTACTTTTAGGGTGGCTTCCACGGCATAATAACCTGGTGCGATCGCTATAATCAGCAAATCTTCGACGGCTACAATTCCCGGAAAGTTGGCGATCGCCTCTCGGACTAACTCCCGATCTACCCCCACCGGAGATATATTTAACAAAATCGCCAAACTGTGGCGGATCACAGGTAGCGAACCCAAACCCACCAACACCGACACCCCCAAACCGACGGCACCATCAGCCCAAGTACAATCTGTTAACCAAATAGCGATCGCTGCCACAATAGCGCCAACAGAACTGAGGGTATCAGCTAAGATATGAAGCAAAACCCCCCGCATATTCAGGTCCTGTTGACCATCTCGGTGCAACAGCATGATATTAAAGCCATTGACCCCCAAACCAATGATCGCAACTACCAACATAGGTAAACTCAAAATGGTTTCCGGGGGATTTTGTAGGTGTCGGATCGCCTCCAGACCAATGGCGATCGCCATTACCAAAAGTCCCACCCCATTCAACAAAGCCGCCCAGACCTCAATTCCCCGATAACGTCGCGCCACAGAAGCCGCTAAAATCGCTAAAGCGATCGCCAACCCATCCGCCGCCATGTGACCAGAGTCAGCCGTCAAAGCCATACTATGACTAACCCATCCCACCACCGCCTCTACCCCAGCAAAACCCAGGATCGAAATTAAAGCTATCCCCAACAGGCGCAACTTTTGGGGCGACTTGGAAAACCTCACCATTTCACAGCAATCACAACTCACCGACTGTATACCCTCCATTTTGACTTTTTTTTAATTCACACCAATCCCATAGTTATTTCAGGTCATTTGTCAGGATTTCTCATAAATCCGGCGATTAGCTTCTACCGACCTTTGCAGATCCACCATAGGATAGGGATAATCCACCCCCAAACGCATCCCAAACCTGATCTGTTCTTGATTAGATAAACGCCAGGGAGAGTGAACCTTACCATGAGGAATAGACGCTAATTCTGGTAGCCAATGTTTCACATAATCCCCCATCGGGTCATAATCCTGGGACTGTTTAGCTATATTAAAATAGCGAAATCCCCTGCCATCATTACCCACCCCCGCCGTATAATTCCAATTACCCCAATTACTACAGACATCATAATCAATCAGGAGAGACTCAAACCACTCCGCCCCCATTTGCCAATTTATGCCCAAATTCTTAGTTAAAAAACTCGCCACATTTTGCCGTCCTCGATTAGACATAAACCCCGTAGCAGCCAACTCTCGCATATTCGCATCTACCAGGGGAAACCCCGTCAGTCCATCACACCAACTCTGGAACTGTTGCCAATTTTCTCCCCAGGGAATTTTGACACCCTGTAAACCCGATTTATAGAACACCTTACGCCCATGTTTCAGACAAATAAACCGGAAATAATCCCGCCATAATAATTCAAAAACCAGCCAATAAGTGGAATCATTTTTAACTCGTTGTTGTTCATAATCGCACACCTGTTGATAAATCCATCGAGGAGATAGACAACCATTAGCTAACCAGGGAGAAAATTTCGACGAATAATCAGAGCCTAACATCCCATTACGAGTTTGTTTATAGTTTTTGAGACAATCTCGCTGCCAAAAATAATCATTTAATCTGGTTAAACCCGCCGTTTCTCCACCGACAAAATCCAAGACAGCCCGGCTATCAAAGGGTAATTTTGTGATACCAAGTTCCGCCAAAGTTGGGATTTCTCCTGGTTCAATATCTGGGAATGTCGGTAATTGCTTAGGGGGGGTATATGGCGGGTAAATAATTGATTTTTTCTCGACCTGTTTACGGAAGTTGGTAAAAAGTTCCGGTAGTTTTTCAATGGGAAAGGGTAATTCTTTGGGATGATATAATGTGGCTCCCCAGAAAGATTTTACCTCAACTCCCAGGGGGGTTAAGGCTTTCTCTAATGCCCTTTCTACTGCTAATTCTTCGGTGGTAACTTCTTTATGGTAATAAACCGCATCAATATTTAATTGTTTAACCAGGTCAAATATAACCGTTTCTGGCTCACCTATTCTTACTAATAAGTTACTACCAATTTTTTGCAAATTATGGCGTAAATCCGCGACACTTTCTAACAGAAATTTACCCCGAAATCCCCCCATTTTCGGGAAACCAAAGGAAGTTTTGGCAAACTGTCTGGGGTCGAAACAGTAGAGGGGGATAATTTGCGCTTGAGTGGAGGTAGCCAAATCTAGGGGTTCATGGTCATGTAACCGCAGATCATGCCGATACCATAGGATGATTTTTTGAGGATTAGCAGCCATTTAATTGCTAGTTAAAAGTTGACATTTTCTCCTATTATACATCATCCTAAAGCCGTTGGAGATTTACTTAGAGGCGCGATTTTTTTTAAGGCACTTTTTCAATAACTCAGGCAGGTGATAGGGACTAGAAGCCACGGGGATTTTAGCTTTTTCAAATACGGAAATTTTACTCTGAGCCGTCCCTGGGTGAAGGTCTTGGGTAAATCTGGAAGTGATAATTGTACTAGCATGACTAATCAATTGAGCTTTAGGAGTATGGAGACCGGTAATATAAGCTACCACGGGTTTATCAATAGTTTCGGCAATATAAGAGGCTGCTTCTTCTTCACTAGAGCCGCCAACTTCTCCCACCAAAACAATGGCATCTGTATGGTCATCTTCATCTAAAATCTGGAGCCATTGAATAAAGGAGGAACCGACAATTAAATCACTACCAATACAGACACTAATAGACTGCCCCAATTTGGCATCAGTCAAGGCTTGAGCGACTTCATAAGTGAGGGTGCTACTGCGACTAATTAAGCCAATAGAACCGGGGGTATAAAATTGAGGAGGATGGGTTCCCAATAATAGTTTACCGGGGACAATAATACCAGGACAATTAGGACCGACAACTAAAGTTTCGGTGGCTTCCGCCTTTCTGACCAAACGCACCATATCGAGGGGTGGCATTCCTTCAGTAACAATTACAAGCTGTCTAATTCCGGCATCAATAGCCTCTAATGCCGCATCAAGAACGTCATAAGGGTGAACCAAAATGACGCTAGTATCTACAGGTCCTACGGCGGCTTGAGCCTGTTCTACTAGGTCAAAAAATGGGATTTCATGGATGATATCCCCACCTCTTCCGGCGCTGACACAGGCGACGATATTAGTGCTATATGCTTTCATATTGAGGGCTGCCTTTAGGGAAGGTTCAGAATCCCTCAACCCCTGAATAATGACTTTACTATCTGGAGTTAAATTCATATTTTTTCAAGCTATAATTAATCAGAAACCATGCAGCTATGTCCGGGCGGGTTCAGTAAACAGCCTCTATCTACAGGAGATTATTTCTGAACCCTTACCTACCGAGATAAAGCGACGGTTCGTTTAACCGCATCATCGAAATTTGCCACAATTTCCACAGGTAAATCAGCAAATTTAGCTAGGTTACTCTCTGGTTCAGTGACTTGCAAACGTAGGACAAAATGCGGGAGAGTATTGCTCTGATTTTGGCGCTGTAAAAAGTTGGCGATCGCCTCAGCCAGTTGATCAGTAGTAGTCTGGTGTCCCAGCCAGTTAATCATCACGACTTTAATGCGATCGGATGCCATGACCAATGTTAGTCCCTCATAGAAATTCTGCAACAGTGTTTCGGTCAGGTCAAAATGATCTTCTCCTCCCAAGTTGAAGAAATTAGCAGGTTTTCCCTTAGTTGCTATAATCTGATCTAGGGTAGTCATAGTTAAAGCAGCCCCATTGCAGATGATACCAATATTGCCATCAAGTTCGACAAAATTGGGTTGATTAGTGGGTAAATCCGTTGGCTCAATTGCGCTAGTATCTGAACATTGTTCATTAACCAACAGAACTAAATCCGGGTGTCTCTCCAAAGCCTGATTATTAGCGACCACCTTCCCATCAAGAGCCATTAACTCGCCCGTGGAACTAATCCCCAGGGGGTTAATTTCCACCAAATCTAAGTCTTTCTCGACAAATAGCCGATACATTTTCTCCAAAATGTTACTGACAGATAGGACATGGTGTTCTTGTAATCCCATTTTCACCGTCAGACGGCGAGCATAAAAAGGGGAAAATTCCTGATCTACGACGACCTTTTGAATATGGAACATGGTAGCCTCAACGTTAACTCCCCCCTGCACAGACCCCAATAATAGGGGGCGGCGAGTCACCGGATCAAGAATCACCGCCAGATATACTTCTTGATCGGCATCATATTTAGCTTCAGCCAGTAGGACTTGGGGATATTCATCTTGAATAGCCAGATTAAAAATACATTGAGCCGCAGCCACTGCATCAATGGTATTTTCCACAAACTTGATACCACCAGCTTTTCCCCGTCCCCCAGCCCGAACTTGGGATTTGAGAACCACAGGATAGGGGATGGTTAATCCTTTGAGGTCATGAGCAAAATCAATTCTCTGGGAAGGCAATACGGGAATTGCCATCTGACGAAATAGGGTTTTAGCTTGGTACTCTAGCAAATCCATGGGTGGTTCCTCATTGATGGTTTAGGGTTCCTTGATGAACCGTCTTCACCCATTTCAGGCGTTTGGGACGCACACTGATCCGGGCCGTGGCACTGGCAACGACAATGAACCAATGAAACATATACACGGTACCACGCAGGGTTTGGAACAATGTCGTCATGTAGGAAAGTGGGGGATAATATTTGCCTAATGACTCGGTAGCCGCTTGGCGATCGCCATCTGTGGTTAAGTTATCAGGTGAATTAGTTTTCTGGGATGGCATATTTCCACGGCTAACAGTACGCCGCAAGCCGATAAACATTCCGATCAGCGACAGACTAACTGCTAATAGAGTCAGGGGGCTGGTAATGGGGGGGCGACGGAGAATCAATGACATGAATAAATCGGGAATGGCAGCCATGGGTAAGATGTACTGGGTAATCAAAAACCCGAATAAATCAAAGGTTTTGCCAACTCCCATACGGTTAGCGATGATGAATTTCCCATAGTCGAGATATCTTTGATATCCTCCCTCAGCCCAACGGTTCCGCTGATGCCAGAGGGCGACCCAATTGGTAACTCCTTCTTCAAAGACGACGGAAGTATCCAGAAATTCGATATCCCAATGGTCTAAGTGCAGACGAATGGTTAAATCGAGATCATCGGTAATGGTTTGTTCACACCATCCGCCACAGCTTTCGAGGGCGGCGCGACGAATAAACTCCCCATTTCCCCGCAGTTCCCCAATACCGCCCACAGCTACTCGCTGTTTCTGGAAAAAGGCATCTAAAGCCATCTCTGAGGCTTGACAACGGGTTAAAAAGTTGAAGTTGCTATTGGCGATCGCCTTTTGGAGTTGAACGGCTCCCACTTGTTCCGCCTGAAATTTGGGAATCACCTGTTGTAGCAGATCTGAGTCCACAGTAGCATCGGCATCAAAAACCCCTAGTATTTTACCACGGGTGAGGGGTAGGGCTTGATTGAGTGCGCCCGATTTGCCACCAGTGGCGTTTTCGTCTCGGTGCAGAATGTGCAGTTGTTGATACTCTTTGGCTAATTCCTGGAGAACTATGGGAGTGCGATCGCTACTATTATCATCAATCACCCACAGTTCATAGCAATGACTAGGATAGTTGAGAGCGCAGAGATTCTTGACTAAATTGCCAATCACAGCCTCTTCATTTTTAGCAGCCACCAGTAGGGAGACAAAGGGCAATTCTTCTGGCCTATGTTCCGGGTTAATATCTAACCCACGGTGGCCAGCCCACACAATGCGGATAGCTTGAATTACTAATAACCCAGTTAATCCCAGAATTAACCAATATCCCCAGGAAATCAAGTGCCCGATAATCATCAGACTCCAAATCAGGCTTAGGGCGATCGCTGCTTTGCCTCGCCGATTCTGATAACATTCTGGGGGGATATTAAGTTTATTAGCTTGCTCAGGTTTCTGGGGTTGAGACCCCCCCCATCCCCGCCGACGGGAAAGAAGACGAAAACGCCTAATCCCCGGAGGGAATCTATAATTTTGACTATTGGAGTCTGTAACTCCCGAATCACGATGGTTATGGTGCATATCAAATAACTCCGTTGCACCTCTACTGGTTTGATGTTGACGCTGACGGTTCAGCCAAGATTTCTCTGGCATTGATAAATTTGACTTCAATTGTTCTCTATCATTGTGCAGTATTTCACCTTTTTGCAGCCATTGATCCAAGAATTTGCTCCCCACGGAATAATTGCCAGACCAGGTGGTTGGCCCGATGGGGTGGGACAACGCTCATAACCAATTCCCCTTAACCTCTACCCCCTTAACCTCTATACCGAGTTTCCCAGAACCGCTAAGATGGAGTGATACAATGAGCAGGAATTTAATTGTCATGTACCCCGCTCTAAAGAGACGGGGCTTGAATAAGCTCAAGCCATAGAGCAAGTTCAGGTTAAACACGAGGACTAGACTACGCCACAAGGCAAACTGAACGACTTAGCGCGTGGCAGCGCAACCAACACTAGAGACACTTCTCTAATCCCTAGTCCCTTGAGTCGTCAGCGTCGAAGAGATGTACATTAACGGCTTACCGCCATGCAATCTGTACCAGTTGTCGATATAAATCAGCGTCCACTAATGCCCACGACCTTGAACCGAGCAATTCGGTGGAACAAGTCAGGCAAAGCAACCTTGTTCTACAAGAAAGGCGTACTGTGTGCCCGTCTGAATGTAGAGCCATCATCACGATTCACTCAACCTCTTGCGGTTGGGATGGCTCCAGGTTCAAAGCGTGAAGGCTTTACGGTGAAGTCAAGAACGAGAACCTATCTCAATATCCAGGCTCATGCAGTGGATTGGGTCAAGAATGCCGTCGAAGCGAAGCGCAATGCTCGGAGAGCGCGAAGATACCGTAATACTCCTTGCCGGAAGAATTGCCCAAATCGTAAGCGAGGCGGAATCCCACCTAGCACGAAAGCGCGATGGCAATGGAAATTACGAATCTGTCACTGGCTCACCAAGTTATTCCCGGTTACTGCCTTTGTTGTCGAAGACATCAAAGCGCGGACGTTCAAGAACTGTGGCCAGTGGAATGTTTTATTCAGTCCGATGGAAGTGGGCAAGAAGTGGTTCTACTCAGAGCTAGAGCGAATTGCAATTCTTCACACTCTGAAGGGACACGAAACCGCAGAACTTCGGAATCAGTTAGGACTCAAGAAATCAAAGCAGAAGCTTTCAGATAAGTTTTCTGCTCACTGTGTTGATAGTTGGGTCTTAGCAAACTGGTACACCGAAGGGCACGAGCAACCCGATAACAACGAACTGATGGTAGTGATTCCGCTCCGATTTCACCGTAGACAGTTGCATCGATTTCAACCCAGTAAAGGCGGAACTCGTTCACCTTATGGTGGGACGATTTCAGAAGGGTTTAAGCGAGGTGGAATCGCCAAGCATCCCAAATATGGCATTGTCTACATCGGCGGTGCGTCGAAAGGGCGAGTGAGTCTACATTCTCTGGAAACAGGTAAGCGATTGTGCCCAAACGCGAAGCCTTCAGATATCAAGTTCTTGTCATTCAATTCATGGAGATTTCAATATGCTGCAAGCTAGTAGGCGGCTAAAGCCGCACGAGTCACTTTTCCTCCCAGGTCTAAAGACACTGGGTTTCCAAGCTCCCGGAGGTTTCTGATGAGTGATTCGGCTGCTATTCTCAAAGACCTCAAACAGGCTGAAAAACGGGACTTGGTGGTTTATCTACCCTATTATGATGAAAAGAGACGGCGATATTTGCCTTGGTCTATGAGCCTCTACCAACACAAGAGTTTGGAGGGGGCACGGAAAATCGAGGGGGGTGAGGATATTCCTTTTGTGGCCACCTGGAATACTTCTATGCTTCCGGCTGACCTTACTCGATGTCGGGTGATGTTTGAGCATAATGCTGATCTAACTTATGAAGTGATGATGCCCAATTATGAGTTTATGAAGCACTTGATTCAGGTGGTCTACAGTTTCAAGCATCATCATGTGATTGATTTTTCCCAGGAATTTTATAAAAAATTGCTACACATGGAATGAAATAGATACACTCACGTTGACTGTGCGTTAAGCGTGTCAAAATTAAATCTGATTTGATAAGTTTAGGAGTTACTGGTGTGGCTAAACTCGTTAAGTATGTATTAATTGGATCAATTGAGCGTTCTAGTGGTAAGTCTGCTGTCACCCTCGGTTTAGTACCTCAGTTGCGGAATCTGGGGTTTGATATTGCTTACGGGAAACCTTTGGGAACTGATTTTGATGATGATTGTGATCATCAAGTTGATGCTGATTGTGACTTTATTGCTCAGACTTTGGGGCTTTCGGAAGTTTATATGCGATCGCCTATTTTAATGCTTGATCAGGTAACAATTGATAAACATCTATATCATCAAGATCTAAATTATTATCACCAGGCTTTGACTCACTATCTCCAGCAAATTGCTGGGAATTTGGTGTTGCTTGAGGGTCCCGGAACTTTACAGGAGGGGAGTCTTTTTAATTTATCTGTACCCCGCATGGCTGAGGTTTTGGATACGGCGGTTATGTTGGTGGTTCGTTGTCACTCCCATAGTCTCTTGGATGAGGTACTATCGGCGAAAGAACGTTTGGGCGATCGCTTAATCGCAATTGTGCTTAATGATGTCACCGACCAACAGGTTGCTAAGGTCGAAACTCAGATTAAGCCTTTTCTGGAAAATGCGGGGATTCCGGTTTTGGGTATCCTTCCTAGAAATGCGCTGCTTCGTAGTGTCACGGTGCGCGAGTTGGTGGCGCAGCTTGAAGCCCAGGTGGTTTGTGGTCACGAACGTTTGGATTTGATTGTGGAAACTCTCAGTGTGGGGGCGATGAATGTTAGTTCCGCCATGAAGTATTTTAGCCAATCACATAATATGGCGGTGGTGACAGGCGGCGATCGCACTGATATTCAAATGGCCGCTTTGGAACAGTCTACCCATTGCTTGATTCTCACCGGTCAACTTCCCCCAGCTCAAATTGTGATTACCCGCGCTGAAGAGTTGGAGATTCCCATTTTGTGTGTTGACCTCGATACTCTCACCACCGTGGAAAGCATCGATCGCGCTTTTGGTCGCGTCCGTATCCATGATCGGGTTAAGGTTGACTGTATGACCCAAATTATGGCGGAAAAATTCGATACTACCCGATTGCTCCAACTGCTTCAATAGCACACTATCCGGCGATCGTCCAGCCGTAACCCAGTCCCATGGCCCCTTTTTGAGCAACGATAACCACCCTCATACATTTTGCCAGTTCAAAAACTGTGTCCTAGGTTACGAAACATTAAATTTTTCGGGAGGCGATCGCTGATTCTCCGTTGAATAGAGATATAATAATAGAGGAGGCAGGATTAAACCATAAACTTGACATCAAAACCGCTTATCATGAACAAAGATTTTAGAAAAGAAGTCAACCAGCTATCCCAAACCCATCGCGCTAACATCCAAAAACGTCTGGAATATAGACTTGAGGTAGCTAGAGCCAAGGGAGATGAAAATTTAGTCCGAATGCTTGAAGCTGAAATGCGCCAAATGTAGCAACCTTGAACCCCTGAATGGATCATCAAAATCCCTCTCTGGCCCCCTCTCACTCTGGGAGAGAGCCGGGAGAGGGTTTCCGCTATCTGATCAAAAACTTCCATTAGTTCTGGAAAGTACGATTAGCTGCATCTTTTATAACCTCTTCCATCCAAGCATTAATGCTTTTTCCCGCAGAAGCCGCCGCCAGAAAAATTTTTCGGTGTAGATCCGGTGTCGTCCGAAACGGCAATTTTCCAGAGAAAGGCTTATCAGGTTTTTCCCCTAACTCTTCGCAAAACTCCAGATAATCATCAACCGAGTCACGAAAGGCTTGACTCGCTTCCTCAACAGTTTTTCCCTGAAAAGTAATCGTATCCCTAATATCCAAGACGCGACCAAACAGGATGCCGTTTTCTATATCAACTTCAATTTGACCACTGTAACCCTTATATGTCAGCATATTTCCCTCAGTTCTTGACCGTCTAAATGGTAAAATTAAGTTTCTAGGATAATCTGTAGAATTCTGTGGCACGATCCGGCAATGGCTGGACTGGTTAGTATATTTTGGAGTCACTTTGGGTAGGGGTAACATTGCTCGTTACCCCCTTTCTAATAGATATCTTAGTCAGACATGGGGGCAACTCCCGCGTTTTCTAAAAATTCCCGGACGCTTTTAACAGCACCCTTACCCATCTCTTTTTCCGGGTGTGGTTCGTGAAAAACAGCTTTGACACCGTTCAAGGCCACCCGTACCCGAGATCCTCTCCCTTCGCGGGCGATCGCGCCCAGCGCTATAAACAGACTTTCAACATCAGTCCAGACAATATCTGACCGAACCGGGTTTGTGTAAATTGCCTTAAAAGTGCGACGATGTTTCCCATTTAACCCACCTACCACTTGGAGTTCTCGATATTGATTAGTCTTTGGAGGAAGTGTCTGCATTATCACCGATGTTGATAACAGTTAATTGATATCATTAACTGATATCAGTTGTCAAGGGGTACGCTGAGAAAACCGCAAAACCACCATTCCCCATTGACGAAAAAAGCCCGGTACGCAATGGATCGGGCTTTTGTGAATTATTTGGGGCTACCTATGCAGGCTACCTATACAGAATCGGATCAGCCATTCATCATGGTTTTGAGCAGGCTTAAACCCCGTTTAACTCGCCGAGAGACTGTAACCGCACTAATTCCCAATTTTTCCGCTGTTTCTTTTTGGGTGAGGTCATAGAGAAACACAAACTCTAAAACTTTGCGAGTCCCGTCTTCTAAATGTCCCAGTGCTTGCTGGAGACGAATTTGATCTTCTTGGGCTAGTTGGAAACTGCGGTAACGAGTATCTGGAACTAAATCACCAAGGCTGGTTGATCCTTCTTCTTCGTCCTGAATGGGGGCGTCTAAACTCAACAGAGATCTATTTTGGGAAGCAAGTTTAACCTGGTTCCATTCCTCTACAGAAATTTCTAGGGCTGAGGCTATTTCCGCATCGGTCGGCTTGCGTCCCAACTTGACTTGTAAATCTTGAATACATGGGGTGGCTTTACGCAGTAGAGTTAGCCACTGACGGGGAACTCGGACGGAGGGACTCTTATCACGCAAATAGTGCTGAATTTCCCCGCGAATGTAGGGAATAGCAAAGGAGCTAAAGGCATGACCTTTAGACATATCAAACCTTTCTATGGCTCTAATCAAGCCAATACAGCCCACCTGTAACAAATCATCATAGCTTTCCGTACATTGGTTGAGCCAGTGGTGGACTTCTTTACGGACCAATCCAATGTTGATTTGGACAAGTTGATTACGGACACTGTTAGACGGGGAGTGCTGGTACTCGCGCAGCAACTCCAGGCTTTCAGATTTGAGTTGGTTACTAACTGTGGTCTGCATGGCGAGATCCTGAATTAGGTTAAAGCAGGGGTATAGGTTGGGCTGTATTGATTATAACCCAGTTAGAACTAAATGGCAAGCGAAAACTGTTTTCAATGTCGCAGTTTTCAGAAACCAAATACTAGCGATTGATCTGGCTTGACTTACGCAGAAGCGATCGCCATAGCCACAGCATAGACAATGAAAACTCATGCTAATGTTCTATTTGATAGGGCAGTCTAAATCCAAATGGGAAAAATTGCAAGTTCTGCCCCGCAGTCTTAGACTAGGTAGGTAGGTTTTTGGCAGATTCATTCCCCTTCGACTAAGGCCCTATATTCATCAGCAGATAGGGCATCATCAAGGTCTGATTCATCGCCTATGCGGACTTTCAGCAGCCAGCCTTCTCCATAGGGGTCATCGGCTAATTCTTCCGGTGCTTCTACGATCGCATCATTACGTTCCACAACTGTACCACTAACGGGAGCCTTGAGTTCCTCAACGGCTTTGACCGATTCCACATTACCAAAGGTTTCGCCTTTCTCTAAGGCATCATTGACATCGGGCAATTCTAAGAACACAATATCACCTAATTGGTCAACGGCGAAGGCGCTAATACCAATGGTAGCAATTTCGCCATCAAGACGCACATACTCGTGGCTATCTAAATATTTGAGGTCGTCGGGAAATTCCATGGTCATTTATGGTCCTCATCATCTATGAATAATGCCAAAATCAAAAAATGGGTTATTGGAGACTTTTCTCTGCGCCGGATAGTTACTTCAATCTTGGCGATTTATATAATAGTGGGTGTTTGGGCATATTTTAAAAGCGATCGCCTGATTTTTTTGCCTCGTCCCCCCAGTTATGAGAAAACCCAGGATCTCACTTTCCTGACGACCGCTGACGGAGTACCCATTGCTGCTTTGTATCTTCCCAATCCCACCGCTAAGTATACCATTCTCTACAGCCACGGTAATGCTGAAGATTT
Source organism: Limnospira sp. PMC 1279.21 (assembly GCF_032349615.1). NCBI lineage: Bacteria > Bacillati > Cyanobacteriota > Cyanophyceae > Oscillatoriales > Sirenicapillariaceae > Limnospira > Limnospira sp. PMC 1279.21. The sequence continues at coordinate 12,906 of NZ_JARPLU010000043.1, forward strand.
GGGGGATATTCGGTCTCGCCTGGAAAATCTACGGGATATCGGTTTTTCTGTATTCGCCTATGACTATCCCGGTTATGGGCTTAGTGGCGCCACACCCTCGGTGGCGGGCGCTTATCAAGCCATAGAAGCCGCTTATTACCATCTTACCCAAGTTTTACAGGTTCCCCCTGAGCGTATTATTGTCTACGGGCGATCGGTCGGTAGTGGTCCCTCAACCCACCTGGCGGCGCGGGAATTAGTGGGGGGGTTGGTGATTGAAAGTGGTTTTATTAGTACATTCCGGGTGGTAACGCGGATTCCTATTTTTCCTTTTGACCGTTTCCCCAATTTGGCTAATCTTCAAAATGTCGAGGTTCCGGTTTTGATTATACATGGCGATCGCGATCGGGTGATTCCCTTTGACCACGGACAGAGGCTTTATTATGGTTTTGACGGCCCGAGAATGTCTCTCTGGGTTGAGGGGGCTGGTCATAATGATTTGCTGGAGGTCGCTGGCGATCGCTATGGGTCAACCTTGCTCAAATTTGCCGAAATGTTATCCAAAAAATCAGATGATTAATTTGGGGAGATTTGATTTATAATTCAGATGTTCAGTTTTGAATCCTTTTCCAGGTGCATTTACCGCTTCATTAACCTACAGAAGGAGTGTTGAACCATGAGTAAATGGCGGCGGATTGGAATAGGATTATTATTTTTAGGGGTTGTTTCTCTGCTGACTATTAGCCATAGTGTGGCGGTAGCCAGAGAGTCGATTTGGCAAAGGTATCGGGATGAAAGCAGTAGCCAGACACAAGCAGATCAGAGGTCAATCGCCCGCGTCTGTATTGTCGCTGATCCGACTGATACTCCCCTGAATGTTCGGGCTACCCCTCGTGGTAGAATTATTGGCAGTCTCCCGGATGGTGTTGAGGTGGAAGTGTGGGAACGATCGCCTGATGGTAAGTGGGTTTATATCTATACCCCTGTCATGGAAGGATATGTTTGGGAAAATTACCTAAAATGCTAGTTTCCAGATAATCCCTAACAGGTAAGGGCAACTATTTATGGTTGCCCGCCTGAATAGTTACCTTAATCTATAATTGATCACAACTTCCCAGGCTGGCTGTGTCTTACTGGCTGTCTGGGTCGGTCTGGCTTTGGAAATAGATCTAAACTATGGAAAATCCCTCATCTCCAATAATCCCACCAGCGTGGATAGCTGGTATCATTTGGATGGTCGCAGGTATGGGTTTATTAGCGATCGGTGCAATTCTATGGTTTCACCTGCCCTATCTGCTATTCTTAGATGAATGGCACGCTTTATGGGCGATGGTTTCCCTGACTATCGGATTATTTACGGGTCAAGTCCTGTTCGATCGCCTAGTTGACTGGATCAGAGAACCTCAAACCGATACGCTCCATCCTATTTTAGCACGATTTGGATGGATTACCTTAGCTATTCTGTCCATGGCGATCGCGATCGGTTTCACCATGAAATTAATAGGGTGGGGAAACGCCATGATTGGTTTGCTTAACCTCAGCTTTGGCATAGCTTTTCTGTGGAGTAGTCGTCAATTTTGGCGATTTGATACCACTAATAATTAATCCTAAAAATCCCGACAAAATTGATAGATAAATTCCACCCTTGCAACTCCATATAAAGTGATGAATCAACCGGAAATTAAACAAATTACCTTACCTCCCCTTAATATCACCATACACGCCGACCAAAAAGTTAGCTTAGAGTGGCTGCATCAACAGCCTCTTCCCGTCAATAATCAACCCCCATTACCCAAATTATCTGACCATTGGCAACAGTGGATAGCCGTCAATAAACTCCTGGAATTTCCCGATCATGTTTTAGTCGAGAAAATGGTAGAACAAGGCATCGACGTAAAACTAGCTTTAGAGGCAGTTAACCAAGCCACCAATCACCCATATTTACAAGCCGGAAAGCAGTTTGTGCAACTCTTGCAAAAAGTCGAGTCAATGCTGACCATTCAGAGTCAATTAGCGTCTCTCTCAGAAGCATCTCCAAGCATTGACCGCAAACCCTGGGTATCTCGGTCGGAATTTTTGGAGAGTTACTATTCCCGAAATACCCCCTTAATTTTAACTGATATTCTCACAAACTGGCGGGCATTAGAATTATGGACTCCAGAATATCTTAAACAGAATTATGGACAAGCCATGGTCGAAATTCAAGCAGGAAGAGAAGCCGACCCCGACTATGAAATCAACCTACAGCGCCATCAAAAAACTGTGCGATTTGCTGATTATATTGATTGGGTTGTTTCCGGTAAACAAACCAACGACTACTATATGGTCGCTAATAATAGAAACTTAGACCGTCCTGAATTCAAAGGATTGTTAAATGACCTGGAAATATTCACAGAGTATTTAGACCCGACACAAACATCAGGTTGTATCTTCTTTTGGTATGGACCCGCCGGAACTGTTACCCCCTTGCATCACGACCCAGTGAATTTATTATTAGCCCAAGTTTCTGGTCGTAAATTGATCAGAATGATTCCTCCCTATCAAGTACCTTTTTTGTATAACCATATAGGAGTTTTCAGCGAAGTAGATTTAGAAAATCCTGACTATCGAAAATATCCATTATTTCAAAAGGTGAGACCCATTGAATTTATTTTAGAACCCGGAGAGGTAATTTTTATTCCCGTGGGTTGGTGGCATCATGTTCGGTCTTTAGAACCCAGTATCTCCGTTTCTATGACCAACTTTGTGTTCCCCAATACATACGAATGGAAATATCCACAAGTCAAGCGATAGACAATAACAATTAGTATGGTATACTTGACTGGTGATGTCGAATTATGCTATAATCAAAGGATTGGTTTTTGTCTTGGTATGGGGAAGCATTAATCAGGCTGTTAATCAGTCTAATTAGTGAACAATGAAAGCTGACAGCATCACCTAATCTCTGGTTTAATTTGTACTGGTTATCCTTGAATTATTAACTATGTGTCGTTTACTGGGCTATATCGGATATCCGATTCAACTTGAACAAATTTTGTGCAAGCCTGAACATTCCTTAATTGTGCAAAGTTACCAACCCAAGGAAATGCGGGAAGCCTTGCTAAATGCCGATGGTTTTGGGATTGGTTGGTATCATCCCACCGCCGACACCGAACCCTATCGCTATCGTAATATTCAGCCAATTTGGAGTGATTTAAACTTAACTCCTCTCAGCCGCTATATTGAGTCAGGGCAAATTTTAGCTTATGTTCGCAGCGCCACTCCTGGTCAAGCCGTCAACTTGAATAACTGTCAACCTTTCCAGTCAGGAAAACTGATGTTTATCCATAATGGTTATATTCAGGATTTCCGAGAAACTCTATATAAACCCATTCGCGATCGCCTCACAGATACAAGCTATCGTTCCATAGAAGGAAACACCGACTCAGAGCATTTATTTGCCCTGTTTAAAGATAGCCTACAAAGTCAAGGAATAGCTGGCATAATGTCTGCCTTAGAACAAACATTATATACCATTAACAAAATCGCCCATACAATGCAGGTGCGAGTTCTGGCTAATATGATTATTTGTGATGGAAAGCAAATCGTAGCTTCCCGCTATGCTGTAGCAGGTATTCCTCCCAGTCTTTACTGGTTAAAGAATCATCCCAACTTCCCAGAATCAGTTATCATTGCTTCGGAACCTTTATTTCCAGGAAAGTGGCATCTTTGCCCAGAACAAAGTATAATTAGCGTCGGAGAAGATTGTGATATCCATATCCAGCCCCTCACTCAAACAGACCATTTATCACGCCCTGCATGAATGCCGTCTCGGCACCTTAAAACTCATTGAAGGAATTGATCGAGAAACCCTCTGTGTCCAGCCTCACCCAGACTTTAGCCCTGTGGGTTGGCATTTAGGGCATATAGCCTTTACCGAAGCCTATTGGCTATTAGAAGAATGTGCCGGCCATCAACCATTATATCCAGAATATAGGCAACTTTTCACCGCTGATGGTCTCCCCAAAAATCAACGAGTTCAGCTTCCTTCCCTAGAGTTTATTTTAGAGTATTTATCCTTGGTGAGAACCCAAGTTATCAAATACTTAGAAACCGCACCCATAGAAACACAGGAAAGGCTATGGCGGTTTATTGTCCAACATGAATCGCAACACGGAGAAACCATCGCCATAGTCCTACAATTATATAGATTTGAGGTACAAAACAGCAATTTTTCCCTATTTTCTGATGTTCCTATGTTGTCAGTTTCCGAGGTCGAAATACCCGCCGGAGAGTTGACCATGGGAAATCAAGCCATTGACGCAATGGATAATGAACGCCGCCTTCATAGTTGTTATTTAGATCAATATTGGATTGATACTTACCCCGTCACCTGCGGTCAATATCGCCAATTTATCGAGGCGGGAGGCTATCATAAAGCTAAATGGTGGTCTAATGATGGTTGGGAGTGGCTTAAACATAACCATTACCAACAACCTCTTTATTGGACTGATAACCCTAGTTTAGATAATCACCCCGTTTGTGGTGTGAGTTGGTATGAAGCCGAAGCCTATTGTAATTTTGTCGGGAAGAGACTTCCCACAGAAGCCGAGTGGGAAAAAGCCGCTAGTTGGGATAGGGAAGCTGGAAAAAAACGCACTTATCCCTGGGGCGAAGAACCCCCTACACCGGAAAATTGTAACTGTAACTCCCTGGGAAAAAATATTACTAATCAACCCCTAACTACTCCCGTAGATAGGTATTATTCAGGAGTTAGCGCCGCTGGAGTTTATGATTTATTGGGTAATGTGTGGGAGTGGACTAGCAGTAATTTTATGGGTTATGAAGGATTTGAGTTTTATCCCTATCGTGGTTATTCTGAAACTTATTTTGATAACCAACATAAAGTTTTGCGCGGTGGTAGTTGGATAACTCGTCCCTGGGCTATGCGTTGCAGTTTTCGCAATTGGTATTATCCCCATGTCCGCGAAATTTTTGCCGGGTTTCGTTGCGCCAGAAGCAATAATTGATAATTAATAATTAATAATTAATAATTAATAATTGGGTAGGGGCGGGTTCCGCCGTCAATTGGGTGATTAATGGCGGTCTAAATAAACCCGCCCCCAACCATGTATAATGGCAATGTAGGGGCGGGTTCCGCCGTCAATTTGGTATTCAACGAAGGTCTAAATAAACCCGCCCCCAACCATCGTGAATTGTGGTGATTAATGGCGGTCTAAATAAACCCGCCCCCAACCATGTATAATGGCAATGT
>NZ_JARPLU010000043.1:18148-32277 GCF_032349615.1 Limnospira sp. PMC 1279.21
ACCATCGTGAATTGTGGTGATTAATGGCGGTCTAAATAAACCCGCCCCCAACCATCGTGAATTGTGGTGATTAATGGCGGTCTAAATAAACCCGCCCCCAACCATCGTGAATTGTGGTGATTAATGGCGGTCTAAATAAACCCGCCCCCAACTTATAGGGGTGGATGAATTAATTTATATTATTGACAAAATCATGGGTAACTTTGACAAAACTTTCGGTTTTTTCGTATGGTAAAACATTACGACCCGGAATTACTATAGACTTGGATTTTTTCCATCCTTTTTCGTAGAATTGCCCACGATTATCTACTGTTTCTGACTTCCCACTGCGACTAATACTAGAGGCTTTTTCGCCAAACACCACCAGGGTCGGCTGAGTCAAATTTGCCATGTCTTGGGTATAGTCTTGTCGCCAAAATCCTGCTAAAAATGAAAAGACTGCATAGCGACTTTTGGGGTCTTTTGAACCTATTGCTAACAGGTCTAACCATTCGCGATCAACATCTTTGGCTTCAGCAAATAATTGTTTAATTGAAAAAGACTGTAAAAACTGTTCCCGACAAGCATAATTCCAAAAGAGTCGCCCAGCTGGGGTATCAAAAAATAGGTTCCACAATAGACGCTGTTTAGTGGGTGATGAAGCCTCGGTCATGACTCGCCAAGCTGGGGGACCTGATAACACTATTCCCCGCACACTTTCTGGGTATGTTTTACTGAGGGCGATCGCCACTGGTAATAAAGCACCCTGTGCTACTAAAATCACTGGCTGCTTGATTACTGTTTCAATTAAACACTGTAGTTGTTCCGCCCAGTCTGTGGTTTGATAAGCTACTGCTGGTTTATCACTTTCCCCACACCCCAGCAGGTCTGGGCTATATATGGGGTTATTATATCCCTGCCATTTCTCACAAAATCTATACCAAAAACGCCGAGATAATCCTACTCCAATAGGATGGATTAATAGTAGGGGAATATCTGCGGATTTTTCGGAAGATGAGGGATGAAATTCATAGGCGCATTGATACCCACGCCATTGGTAGTATTCTATGGGTTTTTGAGTCGGTTGGGAATTACTCATAATCATGATAGTAAGTGATGTTTATGGCGGCGGTTTACTTGAAGCGATCGCTTGATTCGCTCTCGGTTACAGGTGCTTCCCTGGTTTCAGTTTCTGGTTGGTCTCGCACAATTTTAGGTAAGGCGGCTGGAGTCCCCGGTTTCGTTTCTATTTTAGTTAATCCGGGAATCTCAAAGCTGCTGAAAAAGTTTTTAATTTTCTCTAAAATTGGCGTTTCCGAGTCGTTATTGGAAGATTTGGGTAGTTCCAAGTTTTGCCCAAGTTTCTGTAATTGGTTTCCGGCTACTGGTTCGGAACTTTCTGATGTGGGATTTTCTGGGGGTAAAGGTTCCCTTGGGGCTACAGGTTCAGGTTCTGAGACTTCCTCTTCCTCAACTACAGGTTCAGGTTCTGAGACTTCCTCTTCCTCAACTATAGGTTCAGGTTCTGAGACTTCCTCTTCCTCAACTACAGGTTCAGGTTCTGATATTTCCTCTTCCTGTTCCTCAACTATAGGTTCAGGTTCTGATATTTCCTCTTCCTGTTCCTCAACTATAGGTTCGGGTTCTGAGACTTCCTCTTCCTCAACTATAGGTTCGGGTTCTGAGACTTCCTGTTCCTCAACTATAGGTTCAGGTTCTGATATTTCCTCAATTTCAGGAGAGGGGGCTAAAGTTGGACTGGTATAGTTCGCATCAACTAAACTTCTAGCTTGGGATAGGGATAATTGACCGCGAATCAGTTTAGATAGAGTATCTTGGTTTTTGGGGTCGTAGGTGAGAACTCTCGCGGTGTTGTTGTAGACGTTATTAAGGGGTTCTCCGAGTTCGCCTAAAAATTCCAGTTGTACCCAGTTTTTACCGGGTTGGAATCCTTTTAAATATATGGGTTCCCAGCGATCGATAATAAAACTTTCGCCGTTGACGGTGACGCGGATACGCCAATCGATGATTTCATCTTCTGGATCTTCCTGGGCGATTAAATGTAGGGGGGCGTTGTCTAAATAGAAGTCCAGCAAAATGGGTTCAGCACCATAGGTTCCTTGGGGACGGTTATAGGTAAGTAAGGGAAGGTTGGGATCTGGGTTGTTATTGGGGGTTTTGGTGTAAATGTGAAATGTGGCGATCGCGCTTGAACCATCATTTTTGAAACTTTCGCCCCAGGGATAGACCGCAAAAACTCGCAGGGTATGGGTTCCTGGTTTGAGGTCTGATAGGATAATCGGTTCCGTGGGATTGTAAATATCGCGATCGCTGTCGTTGTCAATAATTAAATGTAAGTGGGGACCATCACCTAGTTTTTCGTCTCGGAAGGTGGGGAAGTCCAAAACTTGTAGTTGGACTGTGACATTATTATCCTCTAGCAATTGGTCGGGTTGAGGACTAAGAATTTGGACTTGAGGTTGATAGCGATCGAGGGCTGGGTGTAATTTTTGAATGATATCTGGGGGTGATACTTCCGAAATACTCTGCTTAACAGTTTTCGCTGATGATGGAGTCTGGGTAATTGATGGATCGGTGGGTTCAGAGTCACCACACCCAGTCATCTGAAACGTGATTACTGCGACGAGTAAAATAGTCAGCAGTTTTTTGATGGGAGTCCACCAGAACTTGTTCACAGACACAATTAAATAAACTCCTAAAACCCAAATCGTGCAAAGAAACCGTATTGTATGCAACTATAGCCCAAAACAGATCCGATCCTTAATATATATGTCAAACACATATTGATAAAATGCTGATTATCCTTAACATTTTTATCTATGTCCAGGAGCTGCCATGATCCAGCGACTGGTCCCGCTACCAACTGTATATAAAAGTAGTTGATGGCAGCAAATTTTAAGTTTTGTAACGGTTCAATGCAGATCTTTACAGAGTTTTTCGGCTGATATGGGCTAAATCCAAGATTTTATAGGGGTTTTAGGAATTCTTAATTATTGTTACCGACTCCCCCATGTGACTCGGAAAGATGATATACAATTTACAGACAGCAGCAGCTGACGGCAGAATCAAAAACTGTTGTAGACAGCAGCTACAGTTGTCGTTATAATATGCCTTTAAATGCCCAAGGCAAAACTAAGGGTTTGTTGTTGCCCCCAACAAAGGTTAAGAACACTCTAAACTTTTGTGAAGGATGATGAAGGGGCTTAAAAATCCCGTTTCAGAATCTGCAACAATATTTTGTTATTTGTGATACGGAGAGGAGAGTCTAAATGACCATCAGTCCTCCAGAGCGGGAGGTAAAAGCCAAGGTCACGGTAGACAAAGACCCAACTCCTACCTCTTTTGAAAGGTGGGGAAAACCCGGTCATTTTCGCCGCGATCTTGCCAAAGGTCCAAGTACGACAACCTGGATTTGGAACCTGCACGCCGACGCTCACGACTTCGATAGTCATACCAGCGATTTAGAAGATATTTCGCGCAAAATCTTTAGCGCTCACTTCGGCCATCTGGCAGTAATCTTCATTTGGCTGAGTGGTGCATATTTCCACGGCGCGAAGTTTTCCAACTACGAGGCTTGGTTAACAAACCCAACAGGGATTAAACCGAGCGCACAAGTTGTATGGCCCATCTTTGGCCAAGAAATTTTGAATGCCGATGTAGGTGGTGGCTTCCAGGGCATCCAGATCACTTCTGGATTGTTCCAATTATGGCGAGCTTCCGGTATCACCAACGAGTTCCAACTCTACTGCACAGCGATCGGTGCATTGGTGATGGCGGGTCTAATGCTGTTCGCTGGTTGGTTCCACTACCATAAACGTGCTCCCAAACTGGAATGGTTCCAGAATGTGGAGTCGATGATGAACCATCACCTAGCTGGACTATTGGGCTTAGGCTGCTTGGGTTGGGCTGGACACCAAATTCATGTGTCTTTGCCAATTAACAAGCTGCTAGATGCCGGGGTGGCTCCTAAAGACATCCCCTTGCCCCATGAGTTCATTCTGAACTCCAGCTTGATGGCGGAACTGTATCCCAGCTTTAAGCAAGGACTAACCCCATTCTTCACTTTAAATTGGGGAGTTTACGCAGACTTCCTAACCTTTAAGGGTGGTTTAAATCCTCAGACTGGCGGTTTGTGGCTGTCCGATACAGCTCACCACCACCTAGCTCTAGCAGTTCTATTCATCATTGCCGGTCATATGTACCGGACGAACTGGGGTATTGGCCATAGCATGAAGGAATTATTAGAAGCTCACAAAGGCCCCTTCACTGGAGAAGGTCACAAAGGGCTCTATGAAATTCTGACAACTTCTTGGCACGCTCAACTAGCTATTAACTTAGCGATGTTGGGTTCCTTGAGCATCATTGTGGCTCACCACATGTATGCCATGCCTCCCTATCCCTATATCGCAACAGACTACCCCACTCAACTGTCTCTGTTCACTCACCATATGTGGATTGGAGCATTCTGTATTGTGGGTGCTGGTGCTCACGCTGCCATCTTTATGGTGCGGGATTACGATCCGGCTAAGAATGTTAACAACTTGCTAGACCGGGTAATCCGTCATCGGGATGCCATCATCTCTCATCTAAACTGGGTTTGTATCTTCCTGGGCTTCCATAGCTTTGGGCTGTACGTCCATAACGACACCATGCGTGCCTTTGGTCGTCCCCAAGATATGTTCTCTGACACAGGAATTCAACTGCAACCTATCTTTGCTCAGTGGGTGCAAAACCTGCACACCCTAGCACCGGGCAATACAGCCCCCAATGCCCTCGCCAGCGTTAGTCCTGCCTTTGGCGGTGATGTAATTGCTGTGGGTGGCAAGGTCGCAATGATGCCGATCGCATTGGGTACGGCGGACTTCATGGTTCACCACATCCATGCGTTCACCATTCACGTGACCGTTTTAATTCTGCTCAAAGGTGTTCTGTACTCCCGCAGTTCTCGCCTAATTCCCGATAAAAGCGAGTTGGGATTCCGCTTCCCCTGCGACGGCCCTGGTCGTGGCGGCACCTGCCAAGTATCTGGTTGGGACCATGTATTCCTTGGCTTGTTCTGGATGTATAACTCCCTGTCAATTGTGATTTTCCACTTCAGTTGGAAGATGCAGTCTGACGTTTGGGGAACCGTCGCCTCTGACGGCACGATTAGTCACATTACCAATGGCAATTTTGCCCAAAGTGCTATTACCATTAATGGATGGTTGCGTGATTTCTTGTGGGCGCAAGCCTCTCAGGTAATCAACTCCTATGGGTCAGCCCTTTCAGCCTACGGCTTGATGTTCTTGGCGGCTCACTTTGTCTGGGCTTTCAGCCTGATGTTCCTGTTCAGTGGCCGTGGCTACTGGCAAGAACTAATCGAGTCTATTGTTTGGGCACACAACAAGCTCAAAGTGGCTCCAGCCATCCAACCTCGCGCTCTGAGCATCATTCAGGGTCGTGCGGTGGGAGTAGCTCACTACCTTCTGGGGGGAATTGTCACCACCTGGGCATTCTTCCTCGCCCGCATCATCTCCGTAGGATGAGGGTTCTTCGCTCGGGAATCGGGGTAACTACCTCGATTTCCCAGGGCGGACTTAATGAGAACACCATTTAGTTAGGACTTATGGCAACGAAATTCCCAAAATTTAGCCAGGATTTGGCTCAAGATCCGACCACTCGTCGGATTTGGTACGGGATTGCCACAGCCCATGATTTTGAGACTCATGATGGAATGACCGAGGAGAATCTTTACCAAAAGATTTTTGCCTCTCACTTTGGACACATCGCCATCATTTTTCTCTGGACTTCTGGCAGCCTGTTCCACGTCGCTTGGCAAGGCAATTTTGAACAGTGGATCAAAGATCCCTTAAATGTACGTCCCATCGCTCACGCCATTTGGGACCCCCAATTTGGGCAACCCGCTGTTGACGCATTTACCCAAGCTGGCGCTTCTAACCCGGTTGATATCGCATACTCTGGTGTTTACCACTGGTGGTACACCATCGGGATGCGGACCAATGGAGACCTCTACCAAGGTTCTATCTTCCTGCTTTTACTGGCTGCAGTGTTCCTGTTTGCTGGTTGGTTGCACCTGCAACCCAAGTACCGCCCCAGTCTGTCCTGGTTCAAAAACGCTGAATCTCGTTTGAACCACCACTTGGCAGGTCTGTTCGGTGTTAGTTCCTTGGCTTGGACTGGTCACTTGGTTCACGTCGCTATCCCCGAATCTCGCGGACAGCACGTGGGTTGGGATAACTTCTTGAGCACTCTGCCTCACCCGGCGGGTTTGGCTCCCTTCTTTACTGGTAACTGGGGAGTTTACGCTCAGAATCCTGACACCGTTCGTCATGTGTTCGGTACTTCTGAAGGTGCAGGGACTGCAATTCTGACTTTCTTAGGTGGATTTCATCCCCAAACCGAGTCCCTGTGGCTGACCGATATGGCTCACCACCATCTGGCGATCGCAGTGATTTTCATCATTGCGGGTCATATGTACCGGACTAACTTCGGAATCGGTCACAGCATCAAAGAAATGTGCGATGCCAAAGACTTCTTTGGTCGTCGTCTCGAAGGTCCTTTTAATATGCCTCACCAAGGCATTTATGAGACCTATAACAACTCTCTCCACTTCCAGTTAGGATGGCACTTGGCTTGTCTGGGTGTAATCACCTCCCTGGTTGCCCAGCATATGTACTCCATTCCTCCTTATGCTTTCATTGCTAAGGACTACACCACGATGGCTGCTCTTTACACGCACCATCAGTACATTGCTGGCTTCTTAATGGTCGGTGCTTTTGCTCACGGCGCTATCTTCCTGGTTCGTGACTATGATCCTGAGCAAAACAAAGGTAACGTTTTAGCTCGCGTTTTGGATCACAAAGAGGCAATCATCTCTCACCTGAGCTGGGTGTCTCTGTTCCTCGGATTCCACACCTTAGGCATTTATGTCCATAACGATGTTGTGGTCGCCTTCGGTACTCCTGAAAAGCAAATCCTGATTGAGCCTGTGTTCGCTCAGTTCATTCAGGCTGCTCATGGTAAAGCGGTTTATGCAATGGATGTGCTGCTTTCCAATCCTGAAAGCATTGCCACCACTGCTTGGCCTAACTACGGTAACGTTTGGTTGCCTGGCTGGCTGGATGCCATCAACTCCGGCACTAACTCTCTGTTCCTAACCATCGGCCCTGGCGATTTCTTGGTTCACCATGCGATCGCTCTCGGTCTGCACACCACCACCCTGATTCTGGTCAAAGGTGCGTTGGATGCTCGTGGTTCCAAGCTGATGCCCGACAAAAAAGACTTCGGCTATGCCTTCCCTTGTGATGGCCCCGGCCGTGGCGGTACTTGCGACATCTCCGCTTGGGATTCCTTCTACCTAGCTATGTTCTGGATGCTCAACACCCTGGGCTGGTTAACCTTCTACTGGCACTGGAAGCACCTGGGTATCTGGCAAGGTAACGTTGCTCAGTTCAACGAATCTTCTACCTACTTGATGGGATGGTTCCGCGATTATCTGTGGTTGAACTCTTCCCAGTTAATCAATGGTTACAACCCCTTCGGAACTAACAACCTCTCTGTTTGGGCCTGGATGTTCCTGTTCGGACACTTGGTTTGGGCAACTGGTTTCATGTTCCTGATTTCCTGGCGTGGTTACTGGCAAGAACTCATCGAGACCATTGTTTGGGCTCATGAGCGCACTCCTTTGGCGAACCTGGTTCGCTGGAAAGATAAGCCAGTGGCTCTGTCCATCGTTCAAGCTCGCGTTGTTGGTTTAGCTCACTTCACGGTTGGCTATATCCTCACCTATGCAGCCTTCCTAATTGCCTCAACTGCTGGTAAGTTCGGTTAAACTGAACCCTAATGTTAGGTAATTAGTTGCAAGTCCTCCACCATTGGTGGGGGGCTTTTTTTTGACTAATAATTAATTGATGGACTAATTAAAACCATGTTCGCTGAGAAATTCTGGGGTAATTTCTGGGGTGGCTGTGAGAGATTGCTGATGATAAATATTCAGGGAATCGGTGGAATTTATACTGAGAAGTTTGGCGACATATTTACCCAAAATATCGGCTTCCAAGTTGACTAAACTACCAGTTTCCAAGGTGCAAAGATTAGTATTTTGGTAGGTGTGAGGGATAACAGCGACTGCAAACCAACGACTATGACGATCGCATTCGGAAATAGTCAGACTCACCCCATTAACAGCAATACTACCCTTAGCAACCAAATAGGGAGCAATCTGTTGATTCCACAGACCAGCATCACTGGGGGGAACAAAACGCATTTCCCAGGAATTCCCCACAGACACCGCCGCCTCGAGAGTGGCGATCGCATCAACATGACCCGTAACAAAATGTCCTCCCAACTTACTTCCCGCACGCAGGGAAGCCTCCAAATTCACATAACCATTTAAATTACTACCCAAAGTAGTCCGACCCAAAGTTTCCGGGGAAGCCTCCGCCACCAAGCCACGGGGCATAATTTCCACCACTGTTAGACAAACCCCATTAACCGCGACACTATCACCGATCGCCAAATCCCCCAAAATCAGATCAATTGCACCCACCTGACAATCGATCTGAAAACGCGATCGCCCCAAACTCTCAATCGTCCCCAAGGCCTGAATTAATCCGGTAAACATAACTTTTTTCCCGTATCAAGTGAACGTTAAACAAACAAAACCAATCACCGAGGTGGTAATTCCCATGACCACCAAAACCCCTAGCGATTACCTTCCCGGTAAGCTAGAATCCCCATTACACCTAGATTTTTAGGCTAACACCAGTTAATTATGCGGCATTGTTTGACCATATTCACATCCGGGCTGTCCACAATTTCGGAGCAATTGTCGTCAATTCGGGTAAAAATCAAGGCATACTGGAATTGCTGGATTCTTACTGGCGGGTCTAACCACTTGTTGTTTGTCTATCGTATTTTATCGAGGCTGAACCGATGATTGAAATGAAAGTCGCCGGAATTGCACTAGACGCTACCACACGCAGCCCTATTGTTTTACTCAGAGATGCGTCTGAGCGACGAGCCTTACCTATTTTTATCGGTCAGGATCAGGCTAAATCGATAATCGGCGCTTTGGAAAACCATCAACCCCCCCGACCCCTAACCCATGATTTATTTGTCAATCTCATGGAAACCTGGGATATGGTTTTAGAGCGGATTGTGATTCACTCCCTCCAAGACAATACATTTTATGCTGTCTTGATTGTACGTCAAGGGGAGAATCGTAAAGAAATTGATGCGCGTCCTTCTGATGCTATTTCCATTGCACTGCGTACCGATAGCCCCATCTGGGTCATGGAAGAAGTCATCGCTGATGCTTCTATCCCTGTTGATCGTGATGCTGACGAAGCCGAAAGACGCGCCTTTCGCGATTTTGTCGCTAACCTGAGTCCAGAAGAGTTGATTAGACGAGCCGATTTTCGCAAAGACGAAGCTCAATAACTAAAATCATGCGTTATCGACGCTTTGGTAAAACCAATTTATCCCTATCAGTATTTTCCCTGGGGACGATGCGCTATTTAGCATCCCCGGAAAATGCCCACCAAACCATAGAAAGGGCAGTTTCTATGGGAATTAACCATATAGAGACTGCCAAAGGTTATGGCAAAAGTGAGGAGTATCTGGGAGCGAGTTGGCTGGGTGGTCTACCTGTGGAGCGATCGCAGCTTTATATTACTACCAAGATCCCACCCATGTCTGATCCTGATGCTTTAGAAAAGGCGATCGATGATTCCCTAACTAGGCTGAATCTTGACTATCTCGATGGTTTGGCGATTCATGGTATTAATACCCCCGAACATCTCACGGAGGCGATCGCTGGTATTGTGGGTATTGACAGAGCCATTGCAGATGGACGGGTCAGACATCTGGGGTTCTCGACCCATGCTCCGGTTGAGGTGATTCTGGAAGCCATTAATAGCGATCGCTTTGAGTTTGTCAATCTCCATTATTACTATTTTTTCCAGCGCCATGCTCCCGCCATCACCCTAGCATCTCAAAAGGATATGGGGATTTTCATTATTTCCCCAGCCGATAAAGGGGGAAGACTCTACACCCCCCCAGCTAAGTTAACTCAGCTATGCGATCCATTTTCACCCCTGCACTTGAATTATCGATTCCTATTGAGCGATCGCCGCATTACTACCCTCAGTTTAGGAGCCGCTAACCCGCAAGAATTGGATTTACCGCTGCAAGTAGCCGATTCTGTAGAATCCCTCACGGAGTCGGAACAAAGCGCCCTCATGGCTCTGGAAACCGCCTTAGAGGAAACATTAGCAACCGATACCTGTAAACAGTGTTATGAATGTTTACCATGTCCTGAACTGATTAATATCCCGGAAGTCCTGAGATTGCGAAATTTGGCGATCGCCTACGATATGACGGAATTTGGTAAGTATCGCTATGGTATGTTTGAGAATGCCGGACATTGGTTTCCTGGACGTAGAGGCGATCGATGTACCGACTGCGGCGACTGTTTACCCCGCTGTCCTGAAAATTTAGATATTCCCCGTCTGTTGCGAGACACTCACCAACGACTGGGAGGATCTAAAGGGCGACGTTTGTGGGAATCTTAGGGAATATTGCAAACATCTGATTTTAGTCAAATTCATCTGGGAAGTTCGCCGGTTTTAGCGCCGGAGTGTCGGGGTCCGGTGGTGCGGATTCAACGTTATTGATTTTGGCTTGGTCTAAAAAGTCAATTAAAATATATTCTACTTCTTGGATAGTCTCATTATTTTTGAGTTCGGAACGTAACACATCTAAAAAACGGTTAACTAATCGCTGTTGCAATTCTTGCGCGATGGGATCTGGTTGTTTATTTTGTGAGGCATAATAGGATTTTAGTGGCTGCTGGGAGATAAGGGCGGCGATGCGTTTGACCAGATTATCACTCACCTGTTCAGGAAGTTTCCGAATCACCGGAATTTTCTGTAAACGGCGATAAATTCCTGATTGTTTAACAGACTGACTGACCTGATAATGAAGATAGGCTTCTAAGTCCTGTTGAATTTCTGGTAAAACATGACAAGCAGTAACTTTTAATAATTGTTGGCTAATTACTTTGACTTGACTCGGACTCTCTGGCTTGGTGATACTCATCGATTTTTGTTGAGATTTAAAAATCATTTTTCGCAGTTTTCCGCTGCTGACAGTTGCTTTGAGTTGGCTAATGCTTTGGTTAACTACTACCTGGATTAATTCATTCCCAAAACTAGCAATAACTTTGAGTTTAATTTGAGCCCTCAGTGTAGCCATATTAGGTAATTTGGCTCTTTCTAAGTGAATGATAACTGGAATTATCCGAATTAGGCGAATAACCCCAATCAGTAAAAATAGGTCATACCAGATCATCCTAATACATGGCCATAACCCTAGTTGGGGATGGCGACGACGAATAAAGGAGAGTTCCACGAGAAAAATCAGCCAAAAAACGATTACCCAAGGGAAATCAACTAGCCAAAAACGGTCGATAAATTCGCCATTTATTCCCAGGTGGCGGAAATACATCTGACGCATTAAACTAGCTATTTGACTGTCAAAAAAATCTAGTTCTGTTTCCCATCCTTTTTGGCTGAAGTTATCAAGACTCCAGAAGGTGCTAAAGGCTTCTCTTGAGGACTGCTCTACCCAAATAACTTCGGGTGCAAGGATACTTAACACCCTAATTGAATACAAAAATTTTAAGGTGGGTGTTAAGTGATTAGTCGTGGATGGATCGCTACTGTGGATATGTTCGACCATCCTATATTTGATATGAGTGATTAACCCTAAAGTGTTGTCAATTTGGGGGATATAACTGCGGTCTATCATCTCAGTGCTGAGTTGCTGAAGCTGCTGTAATAAGGGTTCAACTTGAGGGGATTCTAAACCCTCATATTCTAAGATGGCTTTCAGGTCTGCTACAATCATCAGATAGCTTTGGGAGGGTCGATAGGCTTCGACTCCCTTAATTATATCATAGCTTAATTGGGGTTCATATAGTGTAAATAGATGTCGTAAATTGATATTAAAAAATCTCAGGGAATTTTCCCAACCATTATCAGTGAAATATGCTCGACTCCAAAAGGTATTGATGGCTGTTTCTAGGTCATCGGTGTTGAGATGTTCCCGGAGTCGGTTATTAATAACTGCTAAAGTTCCGTGGGAGTCTTGAACCCGAAATGGTGGTTGTTTTATGAGAATTTCGATGCTAGATTGTCTAATTTCGGATAAGATAGGGTCAACTTGGGGAGAGTTTAAGCCTTCCTGTTCTAGGATGATCTGGAGATTATCTACGAGTTGTAAATATTGCCTTTGGGGAGTGTTAGATATTTGTTGGCGATAATCATCGATGCGTATATATAAATGGCGGTTTTTGAGGTAGATAAAGTCAAAAACTACTAAGCTGAGGTTGGCGAGAATTAAGATAGCGATCGCCCTATCAATGAATAGCCGAAAATGCGATCGCCAAACCTTTCTGTCGAGATCAGATTTTGGTCGGAACCCAGATAATGATAGAAAAGAAATCAGTTGGCGACCAAACAACCCCCATCTCCTTGTTTGTTATTGATGACTATGCCCAAACTATGCTATCAGTAAATTATACCGAAAAACGCACGGGGTTAACATCAAGGAAGTGGCACAAAATCATAACCCAATCCCGATCGCCTTCCGGGTTCAACCTTAACCAATTCTGCGGCTTGGTTGCGATCGCCAGAAGGTAAAAAACGGATATTTCCGCCACCCCCCTTAGGGGAAAAACCGGGTTCTGATAGTGTCCTTTGGACTCCCTGGCGGCTAGAATCTCCAGAAATACCAGCAATCAAGGCTTTAGTGGCATCATAAGCCATAGTAGTCCGCCAGTTAATATCACCACCCCATAACTGAGTCGCCGCGTCTGGAAACGCGGAATTAGTGTGGCTAAGAATATGCCAGGGAATAGCGACCACCATGCCTTCACTATCGCCTCCGACCTGTAAAACTTCAGGTCTGTAGAGACTATCTCCCCCCAACACAGGTAAGTTTCTAGCATTAACACGCACCACCTGTAAAGCCTGACTAACAGTTTCGGTATTAGCCAATAATACGATCGCCTCTGCACCCTGTCGCGTAGCTGATTCTACCGCATCAAAGCTATTAAAATTCCCCTCAGCCAGATTAATCTCTGCGACGACTGCGCCGCCATCTCCATATAAAGCGGTAGTAAACTCATCTTTGAGGGAACGACTATAACTACTATCCTGGTTATAAAAAATAGCCGCCTGGTTCAGATTCAGGGTATCTACCATATATTTAGTCAGGGTATTAGCGGTAAAGCGATCGCTGGGAACAGTCCGAAAAATGAAATTCCCCGCCCTAGATAACTGCATCGAGGTACTGGTGGGAGAAATCGCCACCAATTGACCCCTTTCATAAATGGGGGATGCAGCCAAAGTCACATCACTAGCAAAATGCCCCACGACTCCCAAAACCTGGTCATCTGCGACTAGAGACTGAGCCACTTGTTCAGCGACACTAGGGTTATTAGCATCATCAGCAATCAGCACCCGCAGGGGAACGCCGTTAATACCCCCGGCTTGGTTAACTTCATTTTGAGCCTGGGCTACTCCCCGCAGGATTTCCTGGGCTGCATTTTCTGCGGTAGTGATAGGAACAGAAACGGCTATTGTATGGGACTGTCCAGCACCAATGCGGGCATTATTGAGATAAATTAGGGCTTCTGGATCATTGCGATTTTGCTGTAGGGAGGCTTCCAACTGGGAAACAGCCCTAGAATAATCTCCGGCAGCGATCGCCTCAATTCCCTCTTGTTTAGCGGGGGAAGTTGTGCTGGCAACCAATAACTGTTGCCCACCACTAATCGCCCTAGGTCGGGAGTCATTCCTAGCTGTTGGGGAAGTCGGAGATGTTGTCATACCTGCCTCTGTTTGTGATTGCCACTGGGTAAAGGCAAAATACCCCACGGCTAATAATCCTCCGGTAAGCAGCAAGGCTACAATCAGAATGGCTGTTTCGTTCTTTTGAGACATGATCAAATCTGCTCTATAAAACTTAAACAAAACCGGACATAGCCGGATCTTGATGTTTATTTCTTGCTTCGTCCGGGACTGTCGGCAGCACCCCGTCCACAAGTGTAATCGTCTGAACCA
>NZ_JARPLU010000430.1:0-1037 GCF_032349615.1 Limnospira sp. PMC 1279.21
AGACCTCAAGAAGATAGAGAAATGTTGGTCGTGGCTGAAAGCCCGTATTCGCCACGGTATTGAGCAGTTTGATTCTCTCCATGATGCCATGGATTCCGTTCTCAAAGCTGCGTCCTAACCACCTTGACTAATGCTATACTTCACGCCTTCCGTTCCCCGCTTCAATCCTGGGGTTATGATTCCCAAAATTGGGCAGCAATTCTCATTTTGGCGAAAACCTGTTCAAGTCCCCAGCATCCCTGTATCGTAATGACATCTAAGAAACCCAGGAGGGCCAGAGCCGTTGAAAAAGCCAGGTTGCTTTGAGACTCTAGTCGGTTCTTTCCGCCAGTGCTTGTCATCGCTACCGGACAAGCGCCGGGGTAAAAATCGCCGCTATGGAATGGAGGATGCCGCTTTAAGTGCGTGAGCGTGTGTTTTTTACTCAAACTCCGTCGTTTCTGGCTTATCAACGTCTGATGGAGGGGAGTAAAGGCAAGAGCAATGCCCAAAGTCTGTTTGGAGTTCATCGAATTCCCTGTGATCACCAGATTCGGGACTTATTAGATGCCGTGTCCCCAGATCACCTGTTTCCAGTGTTTGAGGAGATCCTACAAGTCTTGGAAGCCCAGGGGCAGTTAGAAGACTTCCGTTGCCTAGGGGACAGTCTATTAGTCGCGTTGGATGGCACGGAATACTTCAGTTCCGACAAAATTCACTGTCCCCACTGTTCAACGCGCACCCAGAAGTCAGGAAAAACCCATTACTTCCATAGTGTTGTCACTCCAGTCATCGTCTGTCCGGGACAGAATCATGTGATTCCCTTAGTCCCCGAATTTATCGTGCCCCAAGATGGTCATGATAAGCAAGACTGTGAGAATGCCGCCGCCAAACGCTGGCTATCGAGGCAAGAACAATGCTTGAGGGCTTTGAATGTCAAGGTTTTAGGGGATGACCTCTATTGCCACCAACCGTTGTGTCAGCAGTTTTTAGAGCAGCAACTTAACTTCATCGTCGTCTGTCGCCCCGAGTCTCATACTACCCTCTATGAACACCTA
>NZ_JARPLU010000431.1:0-1025 GCF_032349615.1 Limnospira sp. PMC 1279.21
AGGTGGCAACGCTGGGTGTAACATATTTTGGCACTTTAACTCCGGTTATTGTGGTGGTTGCTATTGTAACAGGTTTTTGGTTTGTGTGTAGGTTTGAGGAAGTTTTTTGTTACTAGCAAGCACGTCAGACCTGCTGGAAACCACCAACACCTATTTACAAACTGCCGTCGCCCCTGTGGCGGCTGAAATAGATCGCCAACCAGAAGCATTAAAGCCGGCTTGGCGGGGGTTAGGGAAACTAGGAGTTCTGACTTTACGGGTCGGACCCGCCCCAGTAACAGCAGAAACCTTCGCCCTATTCACGGAACAAATAGCCCGCTATTCTGGGGCTTTAGCATTTTTGCAGACCCAACATCAAAGCGCGGCGGGGATGCTATCCCTAAGTGATAATTCTACCCTCCGAGAGCAATATTTACCTGAGATGAAATACGGAACCGTTGGGGTAGGAATTGGTTTTTCTCATTTGAGACATTCTGGAAAGCGAATGGTGACAGCATTAGAGGTTGAGGGAGGGTTTCAGCTTAACGGAACAGTTCCCTGGGTGACAGGATCTGGCATTTTTGATCAGTTTATCCTGGCGGCGAGTTTACCAGATGGGCGGGCGGTGTTTGGGATGGTTCCTTTTCGGGATACTCAGGGAACTCAGGGGGAAATTAGCCTGGGTGTACATAGGTCTCTTTGTGCTATGACTGCGACTAATACGGTTACTGTGAGGCTGACTGATTGGTTTTTATCAGCTAACCTGGTGGTGTCTATCCGGTTAGGGTCATGAACCCTAAACCCCTACCCTAACTGCAATTACCGGAATTTACTTAACCCGATAGTCGTACCGTTACACTTAATATGCACTCCATTCAGTCTTAGCACACGGGACGATTAGTGCATATCCCTTAGCAACAAAACTTAATTATTGACGGGTTAATCAATAAGCACAACTTAATCAATCTGTCAAATACCCACACCTCCCCTCAACCAGACACCGATAGGTTAACTCCCTTGTGATACCCGTCAATGGCAAGCCTATC
>NZ_JARPLU010000432.1:0-1020 GCF_032349615.1 Limnospira sp. PMC 1279.21
ACTAGGAAGTTATTTCAGGCATTGCAGCCCTATTTCACTCCTAAACGTCTCGCACAAACAAAATAGTATAACATAAAAAGCCGTCCTTCTAGGACGGGGCTTTAGACCCAGGATCTTTGGTAAATGGGGCGACATTGTTATGATAAAATGCGAGCAGGCTCTGTGTAATGCTGACTGGAACATCCCGATTGTGGGTCTGCCACTTATGTCATATAAAAGAAAAACATCAATTGCTACCTTGGCGTTGGTCTGTATCCTTGATCTCGCTCCTAAGTCTTTGGCGACTTCTAGGTTGGTCTCTGCTCAATTATACCCAAATCGTTCGAGAACGGCTTTGACCTCGACTGGGTTGGCGACCAATGAAGTGGTTTTATCTCAGGCTGAACCTTTATCGGAGAGTTCAGAGGGAAGGTCTGTAGAATCAGCACCTAGTAGGACTGACCCCGCAGGATTGGTGGCTGCTTCATCGTCGGGACAGTTTCTCCTGTGGTTATTAATACTATTATCTATTGCTGTCTTAATTGCTTTTCTGCTCTGGAGAAAGCGCGATCGCTATTTGAGGTCAGCACAGGCTAAAACTGAGGGTTTAGGACAATCCCTTCAACCTGAACCAACCCCGGATTTAGCATCGACAACCTTATCGCAGATGTCAAAGGATACATCTACAACGCTAGCATTACATGAATCGGCAAAAACTTCTATATCCTCTGATACTAAACCTGAAGAAACATCAACGCTTATTTCTCCAGAACTATCAGCCAAAACTTTCGATTTCCAAACAGTCTCAGAAACTGTCTCCCAATCCGAGGTGGTGGAAGATGTGGAAACTGAGGAGAGTTACCAGGTAGCAGATATTGGGGATTCGGATTCGGAAAGGGTCTCGGAATCAGAGGTGGTGGAAGATGCGGAAACTCAGGAGAGTCAGGAGAGTTACCAGGTAGCAGATATTGAGTTGGAGGAAGTTATCTCCCAATCCGAGGTGGTGGAAGATGTGGAAACTGAGGAGAGTTACCAGGTAGC
>NZ_JARPLU010000433.1:0-1011 GCF_032349615.1 Limnospira sp. PMC 1279.21
ACCCAAGCGACAAAGCTACCCGCCTCTTTCCCGTAGTCGTAGGGTGCGACCCACGCGGGAGGTTCCGTTGCAGGTCTCAACCCAAAAACACCATCTCTCACCTGCTGTTGGGTTTCACCTAACCTACAAAGCCTTCTGTTGGGTTTCACCCAAGCGACAAAGCTACCCGCCTCTTTCCCGTAGTCGTAGGGTGCGACCCACGCGGGAGGTTCCGTTGCAGGTCTCAACCCAAAAACACCATCTCTCACCTGCTGTTGGGTTTCACCTAACCTACAAAGCTACCATCTCTAAGCCTAAGAGGTTTCAGATATTTGCATGAATTTCGGAACTAGATAGCCGTCCCTCCAGTGGTTCATATTCATCTTCCAAAAGCCAGTTCTCGGCTTCTTCATAGTTGGGAAAAACTTTGACCAGACCATAACCTTCAGCCGGATCTAAAACAGACCAACTGTTCATTTTATCGCTCAAGAGAAGCAGGATATAAGGAGGAGATTGCATGGGATCGACCCAAACTTCTAAAAAATTCCAGTTATCCTTCACCTGGTCGGGTGCGAGGGATTGTGTGGTATCGGTTTTGTGCATCGATTTTTACCTCACCATAAAACAAAGGAGTCCTTGAACCATCGGGACTGATTCGATAGCCGATCGCCTCGGTAAAAAATAACCCAAGCGCGATCATAGTTGCGAATATTCCCCGTGTACTCACCTCTGTCTATGATAGCTTCAGCCACTCGTAGCATTGTCTCTTCATCATTAAAGATGTGGATTGAGCGCCCTCGCCGCAGCCATCTCTGTGACTGAGGAGTGTTAGGTAGGTGTTTAGGAATATGTTTCGGGTCAAGAAAAATATCCCGATGAATTCCGCTCATAATTATCGAGCCTTATGAGTTGCAGACATCAATTAAATTCGACAAGGATAGGCAGCATTTTCGGGCGATCGCCCTAGGGAGTCGTTGGGCGATCGCCTTTTCCGCAGTAGTATTAAATCTTTCCCCCCTACCCGCCTCTTTA
>NZ_JARPLU010000434.1:0-1008 GCF_032349615.1 Limnospira sp. PMC 1279.21
ATGGTGCGAGGAGAGATGTCGTCATCCCAAAGTTCAGCCATCTGAGCGGAGGTTTGATCGCCATGCTCTTGGGCAAAAGCCTGGAATTTGTGCCAGTCGGTAATTTGGTGGCTATGACCAGGTGGGCGATTAGGTTTAGGGAGGAAGTCGCCGGTGTGTTCTTTTCTTTGCAGCCAGAGATTGATGGTGTTCCTGCTGACATGGAAAACTTGACTGGCTTCGGTTTTGGGTATACCGTCTAGTTCAATTGCATTAATAACTTTTTGTCTAAGGTCGTAACTGTAGGGGGCTGGCATTTTGGGTCTTCTGTAGATATCCTTGCCATTATACGTCCTAACTTTTCTGTCTTGTGCTATATAAACAGTTATGGGGAATGGTTCGAGGCTCCGACCTCTTATCCAGACTCGGGGCTGGCTTCCCCACTAGGAGGTGATTTCAGGCATCACAGCCTTATTTGGTCTCCTAAACATTTCGCACTCTCTACTCATTGTTATCATGGGGTCATAACTTCCCAATCAAAACAGTTTGTTTGATGACCTTGAGTTCCCTGCCTTGTTTGGGGGTTCAATCCAAACGTTGGGACGTATAAACAGTTATGGGGAATGGTTCGAGGCTCCGACCTCTTATCCAGACTCGGGGCTGGCTTCCCCACTAGGAGGTGATTTCAGCCATCACAGCCTTATTTGGTCTCCTAAACATTTCGCACTCTCTACTCCCTGCTATCATGGGGTCATAACTTCCCATTCAAGCAGTTCGTTTGTGACCTGGAGTTCCCTGCCTTGTTTGGGTGTCGAATCCAAACGTCGGGACATATAAACAGTTGTGGGATGGTCAGTGCCTAACCACTTATATCCAACCAAGGGGTTGGAGTCCCCACCAGGCGGTTATTTCGGGTATCTCAACCCTATTTCATGCCTGAACGTCTCGCACCTACAATTATTAATTATCGGCGGTGGGGCGGGTTTATTAATATCGTCCTGGGGATGGATAATTGACGGCGGAACCCGC
>NZ_JARPLU010000435.1:0-998 GCF_032349615.1 Limnospira sp. PMC 1279.21
AGACCGCAGTTTGGACATTCAAAAGTCCGACGGACTAGGGGCATTTTTTGACGATGGCCACAGTTAGAACAAAGTTGACTGGATGGATAAAATCTATCCGCAATCATTAACTTTGAACCATAACGTTCTGCCTTGTAACCTAGTTGCCGACGGAACTCATAAAATGAAGCATCAGCGATAGAACCCGCCAAACAATGATTTTTCAACATTCCAGACACATTCAAATCTTCAATGACGACTTGGCTGTGGTTTTTAGCCAAAAAAGTAGTGATTTTATGAATCGTGTCCCGCCGAATGTTTGCTACTCTTTGATGTAGCTTTTGAACTTTTAAGAGACATTTGGCCCAATTTTTCGAGCCTTTGACTTTGCGACTTAAATGACGTTGTAATCGAGCTAGTTTTTTGGTCGCTGCTTTATAAGCCTTGGGATTAGAGAATTGGGTCCCATCGGAGCAAGTCGCCAAATTGTTAATTCCTAGGTCTACCCCGATTCTCTCTCGATATTTCGGTGTAATTTCTGGCGTGATTTCTACGAAAAAGCTCATATACCAGTCACCTGCTTGGCGCGTTATAGTGACTTTCTTAACCCAACTTTCGGGTAGAGCCTCAAATGTAGAAACCCAGCCCACAAAAGGCAGCTTATGGCGAGTTCCTGACAGATTGAATGGCTTTCCGGAATTGTCAAGGGTAAAGCTATCATGGTAGCCTTTCTTCTTAAATTTAGGATAACTGCTTATTCCCTTGAAGAAGCGCTTAAAGGCATCCCCTAGATTAATGAAGGCATATTGATAAACTTTAGAAGACAATTCAGACATCCAAGGATATTGAGGTTTCACATAATGAGTAAAAACCTTTTTAATGGAGTTGATATTAGGCTTGAGTCCCTCTTCATAAGCTGACCTCCATAAGTGTAATCCCCAATTAAACACGAACCGAGCATAACCCGCGTGTTTGGCCATCAAGGTGCGATGACGGTCATTGAGTTTGAGTTTTGTCCG
>NZ_JARPLU010000436.1:0-992 GCF_032349615.1 Limnospira sp. PMC 1279.21
CCTTTGTTTTCAGGGCGGTTTCACCAGGCTCTACAACTTTTGTCCTGTACTTAGCAGACATAGAACGGTTAGACTTAGTAATGGGAAAGAAAGGCATGAATCTTGGTTATTCCAAACTAAAGATGGATTCCAACTATGGAAACATAACTGGACTCCATTGGTCAGACACACCCCAATACGCCCCGATGCAACACCCTACGACGGAAACTGGACTTACTGGGCAACCAGAAAAGGACAAGCAATCGACACGCCTAACAGGGTAGCAAAACTACTCAAAAAGCAAAAAGGCAAGTGTAAATGGTGTGGATTGTATGTCGCACCAACAGATATAGTTGAAGTAGACCACATTGTACCTCGAAGCCAAGGCGGAAAGGATGAATACAAAAACCTTCAACTACTACACCGCCACACCCGCGATGATAAAACGGCACTTGACAATGCCAGAGCTGTATCCTTAACAATGGAGCAGTCAGACTAGGAGCCGTATGATGGGAAACTATCAAGTACGGTTTTGAAAGGGAGGGAGAGATGGCGACATCTCTCTCGACCCCTACTCACCTGTGGGATGTATGACGCATCAGGAGAATGGGCTTATCGGGTGGGAATGCCTGCGAAAAGTGGCGTAGGCGGCGGTATTTTAGCCGTGGTACCAGGAAAGTTGGGGATTGGTATATTTTCGCCGCCTTTGGATCCTAAAGGTAATAGCATTCGAGGCGTTAAGGTGTGTGAAGACCTATCACAGGATTTTGGTTTACACCTGTTTAATGTAGCTAAAAGCGATCGCAATTTAGAAGAGTGGATTGCTGGTGGTGATGGTCTACATGACTTCTAACAAGTCTCCACTATCCACAGTGGCAGATGTTAGCCTAACATCCAGGTTAACCTAAGTCTTTTGTCTAAAATTTCTGGCACCAGCAGCTATAGCACAAGACAGAACACTTAGGACGTATAATGGAGAGGACGAGATGACTAAGAAGACCAAAAATGCCAGC
>NZ_JARPLU010000437.1:0-992 GCF_032349615.1 Limnospira sp. PMC 1279.21
CCTATCCCATGTAATTTTATCCCTACTAACCGACGGTAACTCTATTTGAGTTTTTTGTAGTTTTGAACGCCTATCTTTAGTCCAATACGGTGGTTTTTCGTAGTTGTACAAAACAAAGGTTAACTGTATTTTAAGATTAGCTGATGTACTGATTTCCTGAAAATCACCTGACCCTACAAATTGACCTATATCCCTATTCCCTAGTATTTCAGTTTGAGCTAATGTACTCGCAACATTTTCCTGTAAATTTCTCAAAGATGACACAAGTCTGAATCTTTCTCCACCAGTCTCTACCACAGCGTTAACTAATTGTTGTTGTCTATTTTGTTCTATTCTTTGTAGTGCAATATACTCATCCAAACCTTGAGCGACTAACACAATAGCCTCTTTACAGTTATCGCTAAACTCATCCCAGAACTCCTCGGAACTGTCTTGGTTCCAAATAGTGTTTATATTACCATCATATTTTTCTGGTAATTTCTCTCTAGCTTCCCTTCTTTGTTTCCCAAAACTCCATTCTTCACCTTTCTCATCACCCCATTTTTCGATTGTTGATTGACCACCGGGAATCATTCCAGTAATAGACCTTGCTAGTGTTGTTGGGCTTTTTGTTAAAAACATTTTAACAACCCGTCTACCGTGTTTAAATAACGTCCATGCTATTGCTTTCATAGCCATATTAAATGACTGTTTAACGTATGAGCCGAATGCTGTAGATACCTCCATAAGCATTTCAGGTCCCTTGCTTAATGCTACGTGCATAGCAGCCGCTTTATTGATAAAAGCGAGACCTGCTACTGGTAAAACACCGCATACTAATTTCCCAGCCATATTACCTAAAAACCCAGCCGTAGTGGTTATAAATTGTCCGGCAATATTTTGGATGTTTTTATCAATATCGCTATCGCTAATATTCCAATTAAAATTCCAGAAAGAATCCCAATTAGAGGTAATAAATCTCGCTACTTTCTCAAAGCTAAAGTTAGATAAAA
>NZ_JARPLU010000438.1:0-992 GCF_032349615.1 Limnospira sp. PMC 1279.21
TTTTATCTAACTTTAGCTTTGAGAAAGTAGCGAGATTTATTACCTCTAATTGGGACAGCTTTGGGAATTTTAATGGGAATATTAGCGATAGTGATATTGATAGAAACATCCCAAATATTGCCGGACAATTTATAACCACCACGGCTGGGTTTTTAGGTAATATGGCTGGGAAATTAGTATGTGGTGTTTTACCAGTAGCAGGTCTTGCATTTATCAATAAAGCGGCTGCTATGCACGTAGCATTAAGCAAGGGGCCTGAAATGCTTATGGAAGTATCTACAGCATTCGGTTCATGCGTTAAACAGTCATTTAACATGGCTATGAAAGCAATAGCATGGACGTTATTTAAACACGGTAGATGGGTTGTTAAAATGTTTTTAACAAAAAGCCCAACAACACTAGCAAGGTCTATTGTTTAAATGGTTCCTGGTGGTAAAGGAACGATTGAAAAATGGGGTGAAGAAAAAGGTGAAGAATGGTCTTTGGGAAAACAGAGAAGGGAAGCTAGGGAGAAATTACCAGAAAAATATGATGGAAATATAAACACTATTTGGAACCAAGACAGTTCCGAGGAATTCGGGGATGAGTTTAGCGAGAACTGTAAAGAAGCTATCATCTTAGTCGCTCAAGGTTTAGATGAATATATGGCACTGCAAAGAATAGAAGAAAATAGATAACAACAATTAGTTAATGCTGTAGTATAAGCTGGTGGAGAAAGATTCAGACTTGTGTCATCTTTGAGAAATTTGCCGGAAAATGTTGCGAGTACATTGGCTCAAACTGAAATACTAGGGAATAGGGATATAGGTCAATTTATGGGGTCAGGTGATTTTCGGGAAATCAGTACGTCAGCTAATCTTAAAATACAGTTAACTTTGGTTTTGTACAACTACGAAAAACCACCATACTGGACTAAAGATAGGCGGTCAACACTGCCAAAAACTCAAATAGAGTTACCGTCGGTTAGTAGGGATAAAATTACATGGGATAGG
>NZ_JARPLU010000439.1:0-987 GCF_032349615.1 Limnospira sp. PMC 1279.21
GTTATTTCGGGCATCGCAGCCCTATTTCACTCCTAAACGTTTCGCACGAATCCAGAATATAATAACCTCCTTTGTTTATACTTTGAAAGATTCTGGATATTGCGTCGTGGGCTGACCGTCCGGGACGAAACCCATAGCTTGTGCTTTCAAATCTCGATTCCCATTCAGGTTCGAGAGCCGATTTAACCAAGGCTTGCCTTGCTCTGTCTTGGATAGCAGGTATTCCCAGGGGGCGTTTTTCATCCCTTCCAGGTTTTGGAATCCACACCCGTCGCAGTGGTTTTGCTTTGAGGTTTCCCTTGATGTTCTCAACAATTTCAAACCTTTGCCTTGGAGAGATTGCTCTCATTCCATCAACACCGGCTGTTTTCTTGCCTTGATTATCTTGAGTCACTCGCCGCACTGCTAAGAGTCGGGCATAATATGATTTCACCAATAGACGTTGCAACCTTCGTGCCTTTGCGTCCTGTCCCGATTTAGCTGCTTGAAATATCCTCTTTTGGAGCTTGAAAACTTTTCTCTGAACTTTCGCCCAGGGAATAGCTTTCGATACAAACGCACGTCTTGATTGGTTTTGATTTCTCAAATCCTTTCTTTAAACTCGCTTTCGTCATAGTAACTCCTACTAGACTCTATTCTTTACAATCAAACCGTGACCCGTCTGCATATCCTTATCATTACAGTAAGGCGTTGGCTTCTGGTCACATCTCACCCCCTAATAGGCTTACGCTTACACTTTTCACTACTGACTTTCTCGACCAGATTATCAGAGCCTAAAAGGGGTTACAACGTTCCGTTTATATGGGCATTCCATCTGTAGATTTGTCCTATCCACCGGGGTACTTTTAAAGGTCTATGAAGATGGTGAAACAAAACCTCTTCTTTTCCCCTTGCTCTTTTGAACGTAGCGTGTCAACCCATTTCGCTACTTAATGGTTACGATGGTTCAAGCCGGACATTCGGTTTCCCTAATCATGGATGGTTGGG
>NZ_JARPLU010000044.1:0-19400 GCF_032349615.1 Limnospira sp. PMC 1279.21
TATTAATTGTTAATTGTTAATTACATTTCCCGACCAGAAGATGAATAAACCCGCCACCCGGTCATTAATTATTAATTATTAATTGTTAATTGTTAATTATTAATTACAAGGAGATGGTAAGGCGGGGCAGGTGTGTCTTAGGTTTTCTTTAATTGGAAATAGTAATCAAATCGCTTTTCGAGTTGTTGAACGGTGAGATTTTGGGTCCAGTATTCAACTAAAGCGTGTCCGAAAGCCCAAGCATTATGGTCAGGTGGATCGGGGTTATTTAAAAGTAGCGGCCAGAGGGCGAGAAGGTCAAAATTAGGGGATTTAGTGCGATCGCTAGTGAGGAGACAAAACAGATCATAACCCATCTGCAATTTACCGATCGCCACCGGAAGTTGCTCTATGGGTATTTGTTCAGCCAACAGATAGGCGAGGGTAGGGTTTCCGGTGGTGAGGGTAGAGATAAATTTGAGGACAGGACTTTTTAATAAGGCTGTTAACCCTTGGGTGGTTGCCATTTGCCGGGTATAGCGGTCAATAATTTTAGCGGCGGCGAGAGTGCGGGATTTTTGCTCTCGTAAAAATCGGGCTAATCTTAATTGTTTGGTCGGTCCGACTGCTTCCACTAAATGGTTGGATAAAACCTCAGCATTCCAAGGATTTCTCTGAGTTGAGGAATCACTGGTAACTAGGGGTAAAACCAGATCGCAAAATTCTCCTAACTGTTGGTGACGATATTCTGTCGCCTCCCGAATAGCTTTTTCTTTCGGTCTATTTCCGGTTTCCCAATTATAGGGAGGTTCCCATTCTCTGACCGGACGCAGACGGTCAACTTGGGTGACAATAGCGATCGCTTTCAGGTCAGGAACTTCCACACGCATATCCTGCAAAAAATCCCGATCCATTTGTAAGGCTGGATCGAGGGCGGGTGTGACTAATAATAGCAAATCTGCTGTTTGGGCTTCACTAACCACCAACTCCCGCAGGTCTTCTCGTTTCACTTGTTCATAACCGGGAGTATCCCACAAATTTAGGGATTCTCCTGTCGGTGTACTCCAGTGATAATTTTTAATGCGATCGGTGCTGGGAAGAACATCAACTTCCGCGAGGTTAGCTTGAAACAGGGTATTAATTAAGCTGCTTTTTCCTGACCCAGTGCGTCCTACTAACAGAATGCTAACCGGTTTTTGTTCCACCTTTTCGGGAGGGTCAGCCTGGGAGATAATCTCCTGTAAAGTTTGGGTTTGCGCCTGGGGTAAATTTTCCTCGGTAACAGTTAACGCCGTCAGGGGAATTTGTTCGCCGCCATAAAGGGCGATCGCTTGTCGGGAGAGGTTTTGTAGGGCTACCTCTCGCATCATTTGACCTAAATTAACTAATAGTTCTTGAGTCGCTTTATTGCTCGGTTTCTGACTCGCTAACCTCGCCGCCGCCGATACCGGATTAAGTATCCATGAAGCCCAACTCCAGACCTGCCATAATTTCCGGGCTGAGGGTTCTAATTTCTGGTAAACTTCATAGGCTTGATAGGCTTGTCCTACCGTTACTTTATTTAGCACTGGGGATAGTTCTTGCATCCACCGATCTAAATCATCTACTGTTCCCCGAATTAATCCATAAGCCTGGGGTACATAAATATCAAGTAGGGGATATTTTACCTCGGGATGATATATATTAGCAATCACAATTACTAGCTGTTTACAGCGTTCCCAAAATTGCCCCCAGTCTAACCAAAATGGCGGATCATTTCGCGATTGTATCAGGATGTCTTGTACCGCTTTTTCTACCTGGGCGATCGCTTCACTCCCTCCCGTGGCTGCTGCCATTTCTTCCGTTAATTCAAACTTGGCGGCTGCTTCGTCACGAGCCGCTTCTATCTGGGCAAGAACTGGCTTTGTCCACCTTACTAATAACCATCGCCACCCCAATAATAGCAGCGTGACAATTCCCCAGATCCAGTTAATACCCCAGCTATGAATTTGCCACCCCGCTGAGATTAATAAAAATCCAACTATGATCGCGATCGGACTGACTATAATTGCCCATTGCCAAGGCTTTAAGTTTACCATTTCTCCATTTTCCTAGTCTTGATCAGCTCATATTTCTGCCTATTGTCTGGAACTGGTGGGCGATGGTATTCACAAAATGTCTCTTTTGTCAAGATGCCTATTGGGGGCTGTCCATTTTTTCGGGAAAATTCGTGCATCGCCAGAGGCAAGTTTGAGACGGCGAATTATGCTAAATCCTTATATGACAAGGGTTATAGACCCTGTTTTTGGCATTTAGGCACAATAAACCCTTGGGTAACATTAATTACAGTCTACCAGAACCCCTATAAACTCGTCAATAATTTGAGAATAATTGGCAATAAATTCTTATTAATTCTTAATGTCGTTGAAAATAACAAAACTCTCTAGCCGTATGTATTAGCAAAACTTAACTATTTGGGGACGATAGCGCCAACTGTTGGGTGAGGGTATGGGTGAGGGTGTATGTAGGCTTGGGAATTAATCCCAAGCCTATTTTGAGGTATTATGTACGGGTAAGACTTTCGTGCAATTGAGTTAGCATTTCCGCCTCATCTTGGGCGGGTTTTTTGCATTTGAGACCCTGACAAACGAGGGCGATCGCACCGGGAGGCAAATTTTGATCAAGTTTAAAAACAGCAGTAGGTAGATACTGCTTGTTTAACTTAGCGATTTGCTCATAATTAGTGCGAACCAAAGTATTATTACAATACCAATCAAAAGCCACAAACAGACTCGGACAGGCTTGTGGAGACTGGCGCATAACACTAGCAAAGGCTTCCAAAGCCTGGAGGGCGCGATCCAAATAGTTGAGGTCTTCTGTTAACAGAAATAGGCGCACCAAATTAGCGATCGCCACCCCATTCGCCGCCGGAGTAGCATTATCCATATAACTACGTTCACGAATTAGCAAAGTTTCAGCATCATCAAGGGCTGTATTAAAGTAGCCCCCCAATTCCACACTCCAGAGATACTGGTCAAACTCATTCTGAACTTTGACAGCATTTGTCAGCCAAAAATCTGCCAATTCCGGATGTTGCAAACTAGCTTGATGTAGATCAATTAACGCTTTGATAAATAAAGCATAATCTTCCGACTGCGATAATACCGCCACCTTGCCGTCATAATTAACCCGGTGAAAACGGTCATCAACCCACTGATGTTCTAGGACAAATTTTGCCGCCTTAGTCGCCAATTCCAAATATTCGGAATTATCCAAAACCCGCGCCGCTTTCGCCAACCCCGAAATCATCAGAGCATTCCATGCTACAATCATCTTAGTATCAGTAACCGCCGGAATACGACCCGGCCAGTCCCTTTCTTTAGCCGCCTGATTATTCTCAGCCACCGGGAAAGTTGTAACCTCCGCTGGTGGCGCACCATAACGGACTGCGAATAGTTTAGCCAAAGCAGTTTCTATCAAAGGCTCTAACTCATCACAATTCCAGCGCTGCAATACCGTTTTACCTTCAAAATTACCAGATTTTGTCACCGTAAATTGTGCTTGTAACTCCCCAAATTCTGCCGGACTCAGGAAAGTTTCTAACTCTTGGTTAGTCCATACATAAAACGCACCTTCTTCCGGTTCTTTATCCTGGGAGGTGACAAAACTATCAGCATCTTGTGCCGCGTAGAAATAGCCCTCCGGTGCAGTCATTTCCCGTTTCAGCCATTCCACTGTACCATTAATCGCCCTTTGATAAGCAGGTTGTTTCTCGCCATCAGACCATAGGTCTGCCAAAAACTCAAGAATTTGACCGTTATCATAAAGCATTTTCTCGAAGTGAGGAACTGTCCAGGTCGGGTCAACCGTGTAACGATGAAAGCCTCCCGCCACATGGTCATAAATTCCTCCAGTCACTAAGTCTTTTCCCCGTTGCAAACAGGCTGCTTTACCATCTACTTTAGGTGAAGAAATTAAGCGAGTTCCCCGCCAAGCCATATCCGCATAAGGAATCATCGGAAACCGAGGACCGCCGTAGTTATTACGACCAACTACTCCCGTGTTAGTTTCTAGTCCTTGTTTCAGTAAATCTTCGGTTAATTCCGAGGGTGGTAAAATCATAGACTGTCGCAGTTGGGTCAGAATTTCCTCGGTGACAGTTTCGAGTTTATTTTTGTCAGTCTGGTAAAAGTTGTGAATGGCTTTCAATAAATCCAAAAACCCCGGCCTTCCGTAGCGAGGTTCAATGGGAAAATAAGTCCCACCATAAAAGGGGATCCGATCGCCTGGGGTGAGAAATACATTTAACGGCCAGCCTCCTTGACCAGTCATCATTTGTAGGGCTTGCATATAAATGCTATCGATTTCTGGACGTTCTTCGCGATCGACTTTGATGGGGATAAAATTAGCGTTCATATATTCAGCGATCGCCGCATCAGAAAACGCTTCCCCCTCCATAACTGTACACCAGTGACAACTTGAGTAGCCAATAGACAGAAATATGGGCTTATCTTCAGTTCGAGATTTTTCTAAGGCTTCATCGCACCAAGGCCACCAGTCAATGGGATTATCTGCGTGTTTGCGGAGATAAAGGCTTGATGATTGGGCTAGACGATTGCTCATAATATTAGATAAGTTCTAGTGCTATTGACTATGTTGGGATAATTAGTTTTCAGTATAGCGTTTAAATTTACTCGGCGGTATTCTCAGCTAATAAAGCCCTAGCCGCCTCGATCATATCCTGCTGTAAACCCTTTAAATGGTCGTGGTTATCCAAATAGGTTTTTAGGGCTTCTAGGGGGTCGATCGCACTTCCCGCCGCCAATTGAGGGACACGAGGGCGGGCTAGTTGACTAATTAATTCCGGTTGGATAGTATAACTATGGGCTGCACTGAGGGCGGCGTGCAGTTTCGGCATATCGATCGCATCTAATTGATCTGGTCGCAACTGATACAGTAGTCGCACCACAGCCTGATCAATGTTTTTCTTAGCGATCGCCCCCAGCAATGCGGTTAGGGGGTCATCTTGCTGGGAAATATCCACCCTAATTGTACAAAATGAGCGCACTGGTAAAGGGCAAAATTCCCAAGTTGTTTGATTCTTCGCCAAATTCACCAACACAAACCCCTTGTCTTCTTTTTCCTCTGAAAAATCCACCCTTTCTATGCTCCCCGGATACACCACCGGAGGGTTATTAGTAGGATTAAGATTTTGGTGTTTGTGAACGTGACCCAAAGCCACATAATCAAACTGAGGACGAGTCAACAACCCCAAAGGAAGATTAAAACCTTTCCCCACCGCCAGAAACCTCTCAGCCCCGAAACTAGCGCGATCGACCATTAAATGTCCTAACAATACCGTGGGAATATCCGGATCAAGCCGTCGAATTTCTCCCTCTAGGGCTACCGTTAGGCGATCGATGAGTAATTTATTAACCGCCTCCAAAGACAGCCCCTCAGTGTCCGGTCGAGTCAGTAGGGTTGAACGGGTCAACCAGGGGATAGTAATCACCTGAACTAAACCGTGGCGAGTTGGAATGGGATGGGTTTCTAAGCGATCGCCCACCACAAACCCCGGCACTCCCAGAGTCCGATAAATCCCCAAACTCGCCCCCCCCTGTCCTTGGGAATGTTGGTCATGATTCCCCACCAGTAACACCGTGGGAATTTCCGCATCTACCAGGCGGCGAAATTCCTGAGCGAAAGCCTGCTTAACAAATGGTGGCGGGGTAGAATCAGGGAAAGCATCCCCCCCAAACAAAACCAAATCCACAGGTTCTGCGATCGCCCGATCTATACATCGCCCCAAAGTTCTGGTAAAATCTTCCAGACGAGTATTTAAGCCAGTTTCCGGGTTGATCCGTCCTTGGGAAAAACCACTACCCAAATGGATATCCGAAAGATGCAGGACTTTAATCATCAAATTCTCGCCCAATGTATCAATGGCAGGTTACTGTTAACTGAGTAGTGTACCAAAGATTGGGGTTGAAGGGCTTGTCGTTTTCCAGAAACTTTGTGGTATTGTAGGTTTTTGAGAACGGTTGCATATTCCCTTGCCAGACCTTGCCATGTTAAATCCGAATTTGGATGAAATCCAGTTACAGCCAGACGAATACGAACGCTACTCCCGTCACCTGATTTTACCAGAAGTCGGGTTAGAGGGTCAAAAGCGTCTGAAAGCGGCCAGCGTCCTCTGTATTGGCACAGGTGGACTCGGTTCACCTCTGCTATTATACCTAACTGCAGCAGGGATTGGTCGCATTGGGATTGTCGATTTTGATATTGTAGACAATTCCAATCTCCAACGCCAAATCATTCACGGGACCTCCTGGGTGGGAAAACCTAAAATAGAATCTGCCAAAAATCGGATTCTCGAAATTAATCCTAACTGCCAGGTAGAGTTATACAATATCCGCCTCAGTTCCGAAAATGCCCTGGATATTATTAGATCCTATGATGTCGTCGTAGATGGCACCGATAACTTCCCCACCCGTTATCTGGTCAATGATGCTTGTGTTTTGTTAAATAAACCCAACGTCTACGGGTCTATTTTCCGATTTGAGGGTCAGGCTACCGTTTTCAATTATGAAGGCGGACCCAACTATCGCGACCTATATCCCGAACCCCCACCCCCTGGGATGGTTCCTTCCTGCGCTGAAGGTGGAGTTTTAGGGATTCTACCAGGCATGATTGGCGTTATTCAAGCCACTGAAACCATTAAAATTATTTTGGGACAGGGACGGACTCTTAGCGGTCGCTTACTGCTTTACAATTCCCTAGATATGAGTTTCCGGGAATTGAGATTACGGCCTAATCCTGAACGTCCGGTGATTGAAAAACTCATCGACTACGAACAATTCTGCGGCA
Organism: Limnospira sp. PMC 1279.21; assembly: GCF_032349615.1. NCBI lineage: Bacteria > Bacillati > Cyanobacteriota > Cyanophyceae > Oscillatoriales > Sirenicapillariaceae > Limnospira > Limnospira sp. PMC 1279.21. The sequence goes on from NZ_JARPLU010000044.1 coordinate 6,826, forward strand.
TTCCCCAAGCTAAACAGCAGGAAGCACAAGCAGCCGGATCTCTCGCGGAAATGACGGTGACGGAATTAAAATCTCTGATTGACAGTGGTGCGGATGATTTTGTGTTGATTGATGTTCGCAACCCTAATGAGTACGAAATCGCCAAAATTCCGGGTTCTGTTTTAATTCCTCTACCCGACATTGAACAGGGTAAAGGGGTTGAACAGGTTAAAGAAATTCTCAATGGTAATCGTCTAATTGCACATTGTAAAATGGGAGGGCGATCGGCTAAGGCTTTAGGAATTCTCAAGGAAGCTGGTATTGAGGGGATTAATGTTAAAGGCGGAATTACTGCCTGGAGTAAAGAGGTTGATCCTTCGGTTCCACAATACTAACAGGGTGTAAAATGGTGCGTCAGTGGGATTATTCTATATTATTCATGATGATTAATCCGTCGGACGCACCCTACTTGGGCTTGGTTAAATCAATTAAAATATCATAGCGGAAATCATTAGCTAATTTGCTAATATAATCAGCTAGGGGTTTATATTGACCAGGAATTTTCGCAATAGTATCAGCAATTAAGCGACCGTTTAGTTTAGTGGCAGCTTGATGTAATTCTTTTAGCCACGGTTCCGGCATTACGGAAAGATTGATTTCCGTTGTATCAACAGATGTGTTATAATTGCGATTGGCTGAGTTTTGGGATTCAGAAATAGCCAGATTTTCGGCTAATTGGGATTGATTTTGTTCATAGATAAAACGGACTCCGAGATGTTTAACGATAGTTTGTAATAGCTGGTCTACCCGGAAAGGTTTGCGGACAAAATCATCACACCCAGCCGATAAAACAATAGATTTTTCTTGTTGGAGGGCGCTGGCGGTTAGGGCAATAATTACAGTAGCTTGACCCTTGAGGTGGCGTTTAATTAGCTGAGTGGCTTCATAGCCATCCATAACTGGCATTCGCATATCCATAAAAATGAGATGGGGCTTCCATTCCTCCCAAATAGCGATCGCCTCCTGACCATTTTCCGCCTCTCGGACATGGAAACCCAAGGGGTTCAATAATTTGACCACTAATTTGCGGTTAGTCCAGTTATCATCAACCACCAAAATCCGATATTCCGGCTGATTTTCTGCTAAAGCGATCGCCCTCCCTGGAGATTTTTCGGAGTTTCTAGTCGCCGCCTCAGCCATAGTCACTTGAATATCAAACCGAAAAATTGTGCCTTTTCCTCTCTCGCTGCTAACTTGAATCTCCCCACCCATTAAACCAATAAACTTTTGAGTTATCGAGAGTCCCAAACCCGTCCCCTGTTGAGAATTACGACCAGTTTCTGTTTGCGAAAACGGTTCAAAGAGTAAATCCATTTCCGAGGGGTCAATACCGGGTCCGGTATCCTCAACTTCAAACCATAGTTGCCCAAAATCATGGTTAAATTTACCCAATTTCACCCGCAAAATCACCCCACCTTTCACAGTAAATTTAATGGCATTTCCCAGCAAATTAATTAAGCATTGACGCAGTTTTTGTTCATCGGCATAAATATAAGTCGGGATCTGATCATCAATGGCAAAATCCAGGGTTAATTTTTTCGATGAGGCTGGCAATTCTAGCATTTCTCGCAGGGAATTAAGTAAGGAGATTAAATTAAAATTCGTGGGATTCAGAGAAACTCTACCCGCCTCAATTTTCGACATCTCCAAAACATCATTAATCAACTCTAAGAGATGTTCACCACTGCGACCGATAATTTCTAAATGTTCTTTATGGTCAAATAGAGGAATATTAGGATTATGATATAATTCCCTTTCCATTAATTGAGTAAATCCCAGAATAGCATTAAGTGGTGTGCGTAATTCATGACTCATGCGGGCGAGAAATTCACTTTTAGCCCGACTAGCGGTTTCGGCGGCTTCCTTGGCTTGTTGAAGGGCTATTTCAGTTTGTTTGCGATCGCGAATATCTCGGACTACAGCGCAGCCATATTCCCGGTGATTATATTCTAAATGACTCAGGGTAATTTCCACAGCGATCGCCTGACCAGTTTTAGTATAATGAGTTGATTCAAAAGTAAATGAACCTTGGTCTCGCAAATCATCCCAAGAAATTGACCAACCACCAGGGGAAGCGAGGGGATCTATATCTCCCACTTCCATGGTCAGTAATTCCTCTTGAGAATATCCCAGAATTTGACAAGCGGCTTCATTCACATAAAAAAACCTGCCATTAATATCACTAAATAAGACATAATCCCTAGATTTATCAATCGAAAATTGAGTTAAACGCAGCTTTTCGTCGATTTCCTTACTTTCGGTAATATCTTCTAAAACCCCCAAAATTCCCAACACATTACCCTGGGAATCTAACATAGGAATTCTGCTAACATCTAGCCAAATTCGCCGCCCTCCCGGTCCTAGCTTTTGTTTAGGCGCTACCACATTCATTTCCGGGGTGCGAGACTCCAAAACCTGTGTATCTTTTTCCCGGTAAAACTCGGCAATATTAGCATCTGCAAATAAATCAAAATCTGTCTTTCCGACTACTGATTCTGAACTATCTAGTCCGGCGGCGATCGCCCAATTTCGGTTACAACCTCGAAATACTAAATTAGTATCTTTCCAAAATACTTGTTGGGGGATATTATCCAGAAGTAGACGTAAATACTCTTCTTTTTCGCGAATTTCTTGTTCGGAACGTTTGCGTTGGGTAATATCAATAATTTGAGCGATCGCACAGAGAGGATTTCCCTTGACATCCAAACGCAGATAACAAGTAACAATCCCATAAACCCAATGTCCGTCTCGATGACGGTAGCGTTTTTCGAGGGTGTATTCATCAATTTGTTGGGTAATTAATTGCTCAAATTTTTGCCGACAAATATCCCCATCTTCCGGGTGGGTAATTTCATTAAAATCCAAGTTAATTAAATCCGCTTGGGAGTAGCCCACCCACCGACAAAAAGCCGTATTTACCTCTAAAAAATAGCCCTCCGTTGAGATTTCCGCAATCCCAATGGGGGCTAAATGAAATAAATCTCGCAGGCGATTTTGACTCTCAGCTAGGGCGGTTTCTAGCTGTTGTAATTTCTGGTGTAATTGACGGTGATTGTGATTCATATATCGGTAAAGTAAAGTAGAAACTGGTGGCTACACCCAGATCAGACTCTACCCAAATATCCCCTCGATGGCGATCAATAATTTTCCGACAAATCGCTAAACCGATACCATTTCCTGGGTATTCCTGCTGGGTATGTAGTCGTTGGAAAATCTGAAAAATTCTCTGGGTTTTATCCGCCGGAATACCAATCCCATTATCATGGATACCAAATTGCCAATTTTGATTTTTCGGCATCACAGAAACCGTGATTTTGGGGGGTATACCAGGACGGTGATATTTAACTGCATTAGCAATCAAATTTTGAAATAGCTGTCCTAACTGAAGGCGATCGCCAAATACCATTGGGAGTTTCTCTGAGGTAATAATCGCCCCACTTTCCTGAATCGCTAAACTTAGGTTACTCAGAGTTTCCTCTAATATAATATTACAGTCGATCGCCTCAAAAGCAGCTTGTTTCGTTCCCACCCGGCTATAGTGTAGCAGATTTTTAATTAATTGCTGTAGTCGCATTCCCTCATCTAAAATCGGCAGCACATATTCTTCTGCTTCCTCCTCCAGGTTAATTTGCGATTTCAGGGTCAGCATCAATTCCGCAAACCCGGTAATGGTCTGTAGTGGTTGTTGTAGGTCGTGGGAAACAATATAAGCAAATTGTTCAAGTTCTTGGTTAGAACGTTTCAGATCTTCGTTCAACTGCTGTAAACGAAAGTTTTGATTTTGTAATTGTTTCTGTAGTCTTCTAATGGTCAGTTGATGTTCAACCCGCGCCAAAACTTCCTCAACTTGAAAAGGTTTGGTGATATAGTCCACTCCCCCCACCGCAAAGGCTTTCACCTTATCGATAACATCATCCAAAGCACTCAGAAAAATTACAGGTATCTCAGCCGTTTTCTGTTGAGATTTTAAGGCTTCACAGACCTGATAACCGTCCATTTCCGGCATTTTAATATCTAGCAACACGAGATCCGGCGGTTGGTTGGCAACTGCCATTAGTGCTAATTTGCCGTTAATCGCACATTGTACATCATAATCGCGATCGCCAAGAGTTGCCGACAATACCCGCAAATTATCAGGTGTATCGTCAACTATTAAAATGCTACCTTTTTCTGGCTCTACACTGTTCACAAAATTCGATTAAAACAATAGGGGACTTTCCAGAAATTATCTGGTAACTGTTGCCGGTCGGTTGGGGACTACCGCCCATAATAATACCACATATAATAATAAACCCTCCCCTCAGAAAAGGGAAGAGTTGAACCGGGAGCCAAATTCTCCCACCGCTTCTCAACTAAGATAGCAGTTGTCTAACTATTTGTCTGTATCTTTCATTATTCATCCCTCCGCTTTGTCCTGCTAGTTGTGGATCAATATGCCGTCTCATGGCTTCAATGCGATCGCGGGTGGCGGGGTGAGTGCTTAAAAATGTGGGAGGAGAACTGCTACTTAAAAGTTTTGCCATAAAGTCTAGAGCTGCTTCTTGAGCATATCCAGCCCTACCCAAATTAATGATTCCCAGTTCATCTGCTTCAAATTCTGCACTGCGACTATTCGGCCGTCTTAGGGCTAATTCTACCCCAATTTGTACCGCCCTATTAGTATCAAGTCCAGCCGCCGAAGCCACACCTTGAGCGATCGCCATTTCTCGCATTTGTTGAATAGCATGACGACCGACAATATGCCCAATTTCATGAGCAATTACACTAGCCAGTTGTGCTTCATTATCGGCGGCGTTAATTAAACCTGTATGGATATAAACAAATCCCCCCATAGTAGCAAAAGCATTAATCCGGGAATCATCAACTACTTGGAAAGTATAGGGAATATTAGGGCGATCGCTAGTTTGTGCCAGTCGCTGACCAATTTGGTTAACATACATAGTTAAATCGCGGTTACGATGCAAACGAAACTCGCGACCTACCATCTGATCATTGATCTGTTTACCAATATTGACTTCTTGGCGATCGGAAATAGTAGAAAGCTGGATAACTTGAATTCCTCTAAAAATCAACTCCGGGATAGAAATCGCTTGGGTAGCGGATATAGAACTTAATAAAATCCCACAGACCACCGTTACTGATAGCAGTGGATACAGCAAGCGACGGGTATTTTTTCGGAGTTGTGGCAGGTAGTTTTTAAACATAATTAAACAGTTGTTAAGGTGGAAAAGCCAGGCTAGAACATTACGAGGAATCCCAAAGGCTGAAAGGGTATGGTTGCACTATTTAATAGTTCGGGTGAACGTCTACAATTCAGGAAAAAAATGTGTGTTCCTCCTTAATGTTACTGTTCGCATTTTTAATCCTTGGCTTTCTCCCTGGTTTGGTGGTCAATCATCTAATTGACGCGCTTAGGTGCAGATTGGCTGTGGAAAACAGCGATCGCCCCTACTACACAGGGTGTGATACCATAACTATATTCTACCCGTATTTGAGACTCACAATCACTTAAAAAAGTTGCCATTCCCAAAGTTCACCCCAAAAATTTGGCGGCTAGGGGGTGAGGTTGAGTCAGATAATATCCCTGAGCATAATCTATTTCCAGGTCTCGGAGGGTTTCAAAGGCTGGGGAAGTTTCTACCCCGTTGGCTATGGTCTCAATAGCTAAAGACTGCGCCACCAACTGAATTATTTGGACAATTGAGCGATCGCCTAAGTCCTGCGCGATATCTTTCACCAAGTCATCGGCTATTTTCAGATAGTCAACGGTGACATAGTTAAGATAGTCCAATGACGAATACCGACCACCGACCTGATCTACTGTAACATAATAGCCCTGAATTTGCAGGTTAGCGATCGCATCCGCCGCCTTTTGAGGGTTAGCTAGAATAGTTGATTCCGCAATTTCCCAGCAGAATAGATCCGGTGTCAGGTCTCGTTTAAGTATTTCTCGCTCTAATTTTCGCCACTGTCGGTAATCATATAGAGTCCGACTCGATATGTTAATAGCGAAACGATATTTTTCCCGATTTTCGGGGCTAGTTTCCGACAACAAATCTAATACTGTTTCAATTACCCAGCGGTCTATTTTTTCAGCTAATCTATAGCCTTGGGTTATTATTGGTACAAGCCACGAAGCTGGAACCACTTGCTCTGGTTCATCAATGAAGCGGATTAGAATTTCACAGTATCGCTTCGACTCCCCACTGTTTAGGGAGATTGCTTCTTGAGTATACAGACCAAACCGCTGTGCTGATCGAGTCTTTTTCAGGCGGTTAATCTGGTGAATGCGATCGCCACAGCCGTCCAGATCGCCACCAGGTAAACAAATAACTTTAGACTGACCACTTAAACCATTTTTTAATGTCGCAGACCTTCTCATAAAACTTGACCCCCAACTTAGCTCAAACAGGTGAGCAGATATTATTGCCTACTTGTACGATAACTAGCCTAGGTAAAATAACCATGAAGATTTGATGAGACTTTTCTTAGGTTAGTTATGGCGAGCCAAGTCTGATGGTCTTTGGAGACCATGAAACCTTACCGGAAAATCCACAGTTGTCAATCTAAATTTACGAACTGAGACGTGAAAAGTTGCACTGTCTCTGTATTAGGGGTGATACTCAATAACCAGAATCGGTTATCAAAAGTCCATTTCCACCCCAAATGCAGGTGTAGTGATAAAGTGATAAGTGCAGCCAGGATTAATTTTTCCAGCATAGCCGATCGCTCCTTTTCAGATAAACATTAACCGCACCCTTTGTGAATTTAGGATCGATTATAAACAATTAGTTAGATAACGACCATGATTTGATGCAGTTATCATCATGATCTTCTACACTCAATTGTTGTGATTTCCGTCACATTAGCAAAATCCCTAGAGAGCTTCTGTATTTTTAATTACGCTTATCATTTCGCAATATATTCCCCTAGCCTCAGAACCAGCTACCCCATTCATCACCCGAAAATCAAATGGTAGAATGGTAGGCTGGGTCAGAAACCAGCTACCCCATTCATCACCGGAAAATCGAAAACTGACCCACCAGCCGCGAATATGGTAGGGTGGGTCAGAACCAGCCACCCCATTCATCACCGGAAAATCGAAAACTGACCCATCAGGATAGGCCATTATTAATTATCGATTACTTTAGGTCGCGCTGAGATGTACAATGTCTGCAGTAGAGATTTGTGGAGCTAAAGATGCTGGCATACATCCTAGCGATCGCAGTTGGCTTAGGGAGCTTTACCCTATACATGGCTGCCTTCTTCTTTCCAGAGGTTCATCGCAAAAGTGACTTTATCTGGAGTGGTGTGGGTTTCTTCTACGCCCTAATTCTATGGGTGTGTGCAGCACGCTTCACCGGGGCAATTCTTTTGGGTCAAACTGCTAGTGTCGCCTTGTTGGGTTGGTTAGGTTGGCAGACCCTGTTATTGCGCCGGGAAGTCACGCCACCTCATTTACAAACCCCCCTCCCAGACCCCGTAAAACAGAAGGTCTCAGGCTTATTTAGCAGCCGTAGCGTTAAAAAATCTACCACCCCTAAACCATCATCTAAAAAGGCTAAAAAGGCTTCTCAACCCCCAACCCCCGCCGCCACTCCGGTGACACCAGAAGAAGTAAAACCTGTGGCGGAACCTGTGGCGGAACCTGTGGCGGAACCTGTGGCGGAACCTGTAGCGGAACCTGTAGCGGAACCTGTAGCGGAACCTGTAGCGGAACCTGTGGCGGAACCTGTAGCTACTACAGAAGAAGCAGAAGCGCCAGCAGAACCATCCCCTGTGGTGGCGGACAGTGAAGCGGTTGCGCCAGTAGTTGAACCAGAAACTATCACGGAGGAACCAGAATTAGCGGTTTCTCAGCCAGAAGTTGTGGAAGTTGTACCCGAAGCCGCGACAACAGCGCCAGCGGAAACCCCCACGACTGAGGAAGTATCGGAGACAGTATCGGAGACAGTATCGGAGACAGTATCGGAGACAGTATCGGAGACAGTATCGGAGGAAGTATCGAAGGCGGAGGAAACCCCCACGGAGGAGGTGAAAGAAACTCCAGAGGTCAGCAAACCTGATCGGGTAGAATCTGCTAAAGTGCCAGAAGATAAACCTAGTGAAGCGAAGAAATCCAAAGGATTAGGTAGCTTGTTGGGTCGTTTAAAAGGTATATTTGGCGATCGCAAAAAGAAAGAACCCGCCAAAACTGAAGCGCCGGATACTTCTCTGGACAACCCGAAAGCTCCAGAAACACAAGCGGATGCTTCTGATTGGGATGATAATGATGATAGTTGGGAAACCGACGCTGATAATGCTTCCCCCTCTGAGGCGGAAAAAACTAACTCCCCCGATACAGCAGAAGCTGGTCAAGTTTCAACCCCAGATATAGACTCTGAGCATAGTGGTGCTGCTGCTGACCCAGTTTCAACGGGAGAACCGAGAGATGAGGAGGCTACAGATAGTAATATCAAAGCTGATGCTACTGATGTGGAGACTGTCCCCACCCCAGAACCTACAGATGAGGAGGCTACAGATAGTAATATCAAAGCTGAGGCGGAACCTAGCGCTATAGAGACATCAGAAACCGGGGAACAGAAAGACACCAAAGAAGCTGAAACGGCTGTTTCTGAAGTAGCGGACTCTGAGGAGGTAAAAACAGATTCTGCGGAAAAGGCGGACTCCGAGACAATCATGGCGACTCCAGAACCTGAAACCTCAGATAAGATAGAATCTGAGAAGTCGTCAACAGAGACAGAGGAGCAGAAGGGAAGTTCATCTGAATCTCAATCTGATTCTGTTGTTGCGGAAGAGGAGGACGAGGAGGAGGACGAGGAGGAGGACGACAAAACCCCCCGCGCCTTGAAACGTCCCAGAAAGCCTAAACGCAAGAGATAATCTAAGGTTACATATCGATCCGATTCATTATTTGGGGGAAAAAGTGGCAACCTGGCTTTGTGTTAAACAGTGTGGCGCTTGCTGTCATCTTGACCCGACAGAACGCCCGGAATTAGACCAATATCTGGGAACGGAGGAACTCAAACTTTATCTCAGCTTGGTGGGTTCTGATGGTTGGTGCATCCATTTCAATCATGATACCCGTGAATGTAATATCTACAGCGATCGCCCTCGGTTTTGTCGAGTCCAGGCTGATGTCTTTGAAGACCTCTATGGTATTGAACCAGACCAGTTAAATGATTTTGCGATCGATTGCTGTCAGCAACAGATTATCGGGGTTTATGGGGAGGACTCCCCAGAAATGGAGCGGTTTAACCAGGCTGTTGGTTGGGACGAATAACCTTGCATCTTCGGGCAGATTAGGTTAAATTGGATTTCATAATTGTTTCATAAAATATCCGTGACACTAATTTCCGAGCCTGTGGATTCTTCCCCAAATCAGTCTAATAGCCTTCCTGTGAGTCCTAACTTTCAGGAACAACCGTTAAATGAAACTACCATAACTGACCCCGATAGCCTCCCAGGTGACTCTTCCACACAGCCAGATATGGTTTCGGGTGCGGCTGAATCTATCAAAGTTTGGGCGATTTTTACTTCGACATTTTTCACCATCTTTCTGGCGGAAATGGGGGATAAAACCCAGATTACTACCTTATTAATTACGGCGGAATCTCATAATCCTTGGGTGGTGTTTTTGGGCGCGGGAAGCGCTTTAATTACCACCAGTTTATTGGGGGTTTTGCTAGGTCAATGGTTGGCGCGTCATATTCAACCCCAAACTTTAGAACGGGCGGCGGGATTGACTTTGTTAGTGATTTCTGCTATCATATTCTGGGAGGTTTTCCACTAAGTGATTGGCTGGTAAAATTAAATACTGAATATCAATGGATTTACAACTGTTAGGACTGAGTTTTATTACGGTATTTTTATCGGAGTTGGGAGATAAAAGCCAAGTAGCAGCGATCGCCCTAAGTGGTACGACGAAATCCCCTAAAGCCATCTTTTTTGGGACAGCATCAGCCCTAGTCCTGGCTAGTCTGATAGGGGTGTTGGTAGGTCAGGGTGTGGCGGAAATTTTACCGACTCAATGGGTGAAAATGGCGGCGGCGATCGGCTTTGCAATTATGGGAACTCGCCTATTATGGAATAGTAGCAAACCCACGGAAGATTAACCTACTTTAACCCTCTACCTTGGCTTTCATGGACTCGTCAAAGTGCCATCAGATTCCGATGACCTGTGTTAAGATGAAATTCCATGCCAATTATTTACTGTTTGTCTAGCTATGATTAACCTAAGTGGTGATATTCATTCCCTTTCCGACTTCCAGCGCCATACATCTGAATTTATAGCACAGATGAAAGAAACTGGGAAACCTATTGTCTTGACTGTAAACGGGAAAGCTGAATTAGTCGTCCAAGATGCTGTATCCTACCAAAAATTGTTAGACATGATGGAATATTTGGAAACACTTGCGGCGATTAAACAAGGATTAGCTGATGTCAACGCCGATCGCACTTCTTCTCTAGCAGAATTTCAACAGAAAATGCAGGAAAAATATGGAATTTCAAGTTAGGCTGAGTCGTCAAGCAGAAATTGAAATTGAAGCAGCCTACCAATGGTTCAAAGAACGAACCCCTGACTATGCTGATCAGTGGTTTCGCGATTTGATGAATAGAATGGCGACCCTACAAAAACAGCCCCGGCGCTGCGCTTTGGCTATAGAAAATGATGTTTTTCCTGAAGAAATTAGGCAACTTCTCTACGGTAAAAAACAGCCAAATATTTATCGTATTCTGTTTGTGATTCGAGATGATGTGGTTTATGTGCTTCATGTCCGCCATTGTAGACAACCCCCATTAACTGCTGAAGATGGCGATAACCAAGTATAATCTCTCCCCAAGCCACCAATTAAGGCGGTTAAATTGTATTCCTCATCACAACCTCATGGGGGGTTACATTTCATTTCACCCTTTTAATCAATTTCTCGGCGACCCACCACGCACCAACTGCACAAATAATACTCGCCAACAATGCTATAATAAACGGGTGGGGAGGTAGCCAAAAGCGATCGCTATCAGGACGCTCCCAAGGTTCAGTGATTAACCCGGAAGTTGAAGCGACGATCGCACCCGCCGCAATTCCCACACCCACCGCTTGGATATGGTTTTGTAGGTCCCCGTTAGCCTTTTGTTGTTTTCTGTAGTAGTCCGCTTCCGCTTGTTGGCGTTGGCGATCGCATTGTGCTTGGTCAATTTCCACAATGGCGCGAATAGAGGCGATCGCCTGGGAAATTAACCCCGTCCCCTGTTCAAAATAACTTAAATCCGCCGCAATTTGACCCCGGAATTGGGGCGCTGTTTGTTCCCCGAAGTGTCGCCAAAACGATAGTTCTTCCTTATCGGTTCCTAGTGTAGCACAAATCCGCTCGATTGTCTCATTATAATTGTTAAGATTTATGTTAATTGTATTCAATAAATCCTTAATTTTGCGGAGGAGGCGATCGTAAATCAAAGAATCAGCGGCTAGTTGTTTTAACTGAGTTTTAAAATGTTGGAGATAGGCATTATTTTCCGGGTCAGGTGTTGCCGCATCAATTTGGGATTGAATTGCGTCTAAAGTCGGGTCTAGGCTGAGATAATATTGTTTAAGTTGTTGATAAATTTCCCGGCTATCTTGAAACGCTTTCGTGACTTTATGGCGATATAAAAATAGGTCAAAGGTCAACTGAAAGCACTTACCTAGAGTTGTATCTGCCATTTCATCACGGAATAGCCAGACGAGAATATGGGGGGATTTATCCGGTTCGCGGGGGTTGCCATATTCAAAAATAGGACTCCCAAATAATTCCCCCAGACGGGATGGGGAAGTCTTTTGATGGAATAAAGCCTGATAGGATTGATTGGCTAATTCCGTCAATTCCGAACCTTGCAAATCTTGATTTTCCGGGGTCAAATGGAGGGTTAACAGGAGAGTTTGTCCGAGAAAATAAGGAGTTTGGGGAAAGGGTAAAATCTGGTGAGGGTTGAACTGTTCCACCGCCAGAATTTCCACAATGTTGGTGGTGTCGGTATCATCATAGCCAATATTCAGAAAAACCCCATAACTGTCTTGAATTTGGACGGGTTGGATAAAGCCTTCGATATCGGGAGAGTCCGTGAAGGTGAAGGAAATCTGCTTTTTAGGTGGGGTGAGAAGGATACGATTTGGGGTGATGTGAAGATGGGGGTTTAGCCGGGTGTCCGTGAGGTGAGACAAAAGGCGATCGCAATTTGACCATAGGGGGTGAGTGTCTCCCTCCGTGTCATCTTCCCGGAGATGATAAGCGCATAAATAGAGATTAGGGGCGAAAATGCGATCGGTCATTATTTTTCCTCAAGGCGTGTAGGTTGGGTGGAATGCAATGTAACCCAACATTTTACCCAGATTTGTTGGGTTGTAGGTTGGACCGAATGGAATGTAACCCAACATTTTACCCAGATTTGTTGGGTTGCGCTGTCGCTTCACCCAACCTACGATTTTAAGGTTGTAGGTTGGACCGAATGCAATGTAACCCAACATTTTACCCAGATTTGTTGGGTTGTAGGTTGGACCG